>NZ_JBISWK010000038.1:0-3479 GCF_044462205.1 Kocuria rhizosphaericola
GTGGAGGGGATCGTGGCCGCGTGCCGCGCCCATCGGATCGAGACCCTGGTGATGGCCGCGAGCGCGCCGCTGAGCTCGGAGGAGGTCCGCCACCTGAGCTGGTACCTGGCCGATGAGCGCATCCGGCTGGTCCTCGACACCGGGCTCACCGACATCGCCGGGCCGCGCATCCACACCCAGCAGCTGGCCGGGCTGCCGCTGATCCACGTTTCCACCCCGCGGCTGAGCCGGTCGCGGCTGCTGCTCAAGCGCCTCGTCGACCTCACCGGCGCGATCACCGCGCTGGTGATCCTCTCCCCCGTCATGCTCGTGCTCGCGGCGATCGTCAAGGCCCACGACGGCGGGCCCGTGCTCTTCGCCCAGGAGCGGACCGGGCTCGACGGCTCCCGCTTCAGGATGCTGAAGTTCCGCTCCATGTACACCGACGCCGAGGAGCGCAAGGCCGAGCTGATGGCCGCCAACGACGCCAAGGGCGGCGTCCTGTTCTTCATGGCCAACGACCCCCGGGTCACCACACCCGGCCGGTGGATGCGCAAGTACAGCCTCGACGAGCTCCCGCAGTTCCTCAACGTCCTCAAGGGCGAGATGTCCCTGGTGGGCCCGCGCCCGCCCCTGCCCTCCGAGGTGGCCCAGTACGAGGAGCACGTCCACCGCCGGCTGCGCGTGAAACCCGGCATCACCGGCCTGTGGCAGGTCTCGGGCCGGGACGACCTGGACTGGGAGCAGGCCGTGCGCCTGGACCTCTACTACGTGGAGAACTGGTCACCGGTCCAGGACTTCGTGATCCTCCTGCGCACCGTCAAGGCCGTGGTCGCCAAGGAAGGCGCGCACTGACCCGGTCTGCTCAGTATTGCTTGGTGATGTTTGTGTTCCGCCACAGCGCCTTGGTCACCAGGAGGTAGGCGAGGATCCATGGCTCGACGACGTACCGGTGGCCCAGCCGTCGCGGCTGGGTGACGAGCCGGTAGGCCCACTCCAGCCCGATTGGGCCGAGCCAGCGCGGCGGGGGCTTCTGGATGCCCGCGTACTCGTCGATCCCGCCGCCGACGGCCGCGTAGATCGCCGTGGGCAGCTCCTCCCAGCGCCGGCTCAGGAACTCCTCCTGCAGGGGCATGCCCAAGCCCACGATGACGAAGTCCGGCCGGAACTCTTGGAGCTCACGGACGATGTGGTCCTCGAGCACGGGGTTCCAGCCCTCCCCCGGCCAGCCCTCGACCTGACCGGCGGCCGCGTCCCGCCGGAGCAGATCCACCGTGCGGGCGTTGCCCACGGGGGTCGCGCCGACGACGGCGACGCGCTGCACCGGAGTGCGCCGCATCAGGCCGGGCAGCCAGTCCAGGGTGCCGAGGCGGTGCCGCTTGGCGCTGAGCTCGCGCCCGGACCGCCACTTGGCCAGCTTCAGCACGGGGAAGCCGTCCGTCAGCACCACGTCCGCCTTCTCGTAGAAGGCGCGGAACGTCGGATTGACCTCCCACGTGTAGAGACTGTGCAGGTTGTGGGCGAGGACCGCCGCCTTGCGCCGTTCCTGCCACGTCGCCGTGATCCACCGATGCAGCTCCTCGGCGTCCATGGGCGTCACCCGGACCCCGCTGACCGGGATCTCGATCGGGCCCGTGCTCTGGGCACGGGTCTGGTGCTTCAACATGTGTCTTCCCCCCTGTGCTGCGCCACTGCGGCGCCTCGCTCGTGCGCCTGCACCCGGTGATCGGGCCGGCGGCTTCGGCAGGGAGCCTCACCCGTCGTTCATGAGGATCCCCCGGATCCCTGACGGTGCGATCAGCCCCATGGAGCCCATGTCCCGCAACCCCGAAGTCCTGCGTTTGCGAACATGAACCTGCATTTACGCTAGCAAAGCAAAGGCGCCATCACGCCAGCAGGACTGTCCCCAATTAAGGACCTGTTTGCATGGATGTGCACTTGTAAAGTCATCGATGGGGGCCGGAACCACGCCGGGGGGCGTAGGAGGAGTGTTCCGGCCCCCGCACACTCGGGGGGAGTGATCAACGTGCTCAAGAAGAACATGTCCGTGCGACCTGCCGCCTGGCGGGAGTCCCATCTCAGCGCCCTGCGCCGCGTGGACGCGGCCGCCCTGGCGGCCACGCTGATCCTGACGCAGCTGATGCGCTTCGGCTTCGAGCAGGAGGCGCTCGAGCTCGGCCGGCTCACCGTGCCGTACTGGCTGGTGGGCGCCGTACTGGGCGCTGCCTGGTGGAGCTGGCTGGAACTGCGGGGCGCCCGCGACGTGCGCCTGATCGGCTACGGCGTGGAGGAGAACCGGCAGGTGGTCTCGGCCACGCTGGTGCTCTTCGGCGCCCTGGCGATCCTGTCCTACGTGCTCAACGTGCCGATGGCCCGCAGCTACGTGGTGATCGCCCTGCCGCTGGGCACGCTCCTGCTGCTGGCGGGGCGCGGTCTGGTCCGGCGGGGGCTGACCCGCCGCCGGCTGGCCGGCGAGGCGATGTCCCGGACCCTGGTGGTCGGGCGCGTGCCGGGGGTCGTGGAGATGCTCAAGTCCCTGCAACAGCATCCTGCCGCGGGCTTCGACCCGGTGGCGGTCTACGCCCCGTCGTCGTCGAGGGCCCTGCCGCACCACCTGGCCCGGGTGCCGATGCCCGAGAACATGCTCCCGGCCGGGGAAGCGCCGTCCGTGGAGGGGATCGTGGCCGCGTGCCGCGCCCATCGGATCGAGACCCTGGTGATGGCCGCGAGCGCGCCGCTGAGCTCGGAGGAGGTCCGCCACCTGAGCTGGTACCTGGCCGATGAGCGCATCCGGCTGGTCCTCGACACCGGGCTCACCGACATCGCCGGGCCGCGCATCCACACCCAGCAGCTGGCCGGGCTGCCGCTGATCCACGTTTCCACCCCGCGGCTGAGCCGGTCGCGGCTGCTGCTCAAGCGCCTCGTCGACCTCACCGGCGCGATCACCGCGCTGGTGATCCTCTCCCCCGTCATGCTCGTGCTCGCGGCGATCGTCAAGGCCCACGACGGCGGGCCCGTGCTCTTCGCCCAGGAGCGGACCGGGCTCGACGGCTCCCGCTTCAGGATGCTGAAGTTCCGCTCCATGTACACCGACGCCGAGGAGCGCAAGGCCGAGCTGATGGCCGCCAACGACGCCAAGGGCGGCGTCCTGTTCTTCATGGCCAACGACCCCCGGGTCACCACACCCGGCCGGTGGATGCGCAAGTACAGCCTCGACGAGCTCCCGCAGTTCCTCAACGTCCTCAAGGGCGAGATGTCCCTGGTGGGCCCGCGCCCGCCCCTGCCCTCCGAGGTGGCCCAGTACGAGGAGCACGTCCACCGCCGGCTGCGCGTGAAACCCGGCATCACCGGCCTGTGGCAGGTCTCGGGCCGGGACGACCTGGACTGGGAGCAGGCCGTGCGCCTGGACCTCTACTACGTGGAGAACTGGTCACCGGTCCAGGACTTCGTGATCCTCCTGCGCACCGTCAAGGCCGTGGTCGCCAAGGAAGGCGCGCACT
>NZ_JBISWK010000039.1:0-36280 GCF_044462205.1 Kocuria rhizosphaericola
ACCCCACGGAGGCGGAACGGCGACAACCAATCAACCGAATAAAACATCCGGTATCAACAAACATGGCACACTATTGAGTTCTCAAACAACAGACCGATCAGCGTGTCTCGCTTGACACCTTGCTGCCGGAGTGCTCTGCAACCTTAGCCCTTCCGGCCGACCCCGGTCAATCTCGGGTGAACTCTTGGTTACCCGATCGTGACGGCGCCGCCTTCCGGCGAAGCTCACAATCTCCCACCCTAACACTCTTCCGGTCCCGGGCAACTCGCTGGTTGCTCGGTGCGGACGGTCCGGAGCGGGATGCCGTCCCGTGGATCTCCCGGAGGAGTTCCTCGCCGTGACGACTTGGAAGAAGTTACTCCGTTTCCGCGGCCCGTGCAAACCGGGTCCCGCGACCTCCCCGCCGCGGCCCGTCGACGGGTTGCCCGCCCGTGCCCCGCGGACGGCGGAAGGGCCCGGATCCGAGGATCCGGGCCCTTCCGGTGGCTCCGGTCCGCACCTCTCGGCACGGCCGGGGCCGGCTCAGCGCTCGACCGGCTTCAGGTACAGGACCGCCAGCGGCGGAACGGTGAGCTCGACCGAGGCGGGGTTGCCGTTGTGCGCGCCCTCGGTGGCGGTGACCTTGCCGAGGTTGCCCACGCCGGACCCGCCGAAGTGCTCGGAGTCCGTGTTGAGGGCCTCGACCCACTCACCGGCCCACGGCAGGCCCAGGCGGAAGTTCTCGTGCGGGTTGCCGGCGAAGTTCGCCACGCACACGAGCGGGTTGCCCTGCTCGTCCCAGCGGGTGAAGGAGAGGGTGTTGCGCCCGGCGTCGGCCGCGTCGATCCACTCGAACCCGGCGGGGTTGTTGTCCCGCTCGTACAGCGCGGGGGTCTCGCGGTAGATCCCGTTGAGGGTGCGCACCAGCTCCTGCACCCCCTTGTGCGGCGGGGTCTCGGAGAGCCACCAGTCCAGGCCGTGCTCCTGGGACCACTCGGACTCCTGGGCGTACTCCGTGCCCATGAAGATCAGCTGCTTGCCGGGGTGGGCCCACATGAAGGCCAGGTAGGCGCGGACGTTGGCGAGCTGCTGCCACCGGTCGCCCGGCATCTTGCGCAGCAGGGAGCCCTTGCCGTAGACGACCTCGTCGTGGGAGATCGGGAGCAGGAAGTTCTCCGAGAAGGCGTAGACCAGCGAGAACGTGAGCTTGTTGTGGTGGTAGTACCGGTTGACCGGGTCCTCCGCCATGTACTCGAGGGTGTCGTTCATCCACCCCATGTTCCACTTGAGCCCGAAGCCCAGCCCGTCCGCGTCGGTCGGCCGGGTCACGCCCGGGTAGGACGTCGACTCCTCGGCGATCATGACGACCCCCGGGGTGCGCTTGTACGCGGTGGCGTTGGCCTCCTTGAGGAACGCGATGGCCTCGAGGTTCTCGCGGCCGCCGAAGACGTTGGGCGCCCACTCCCCGTCGTTGCGCGAGTAGTCGAGGTACAGCATGGACGCGACCGCGTCCACGCGCAGGCCGTCCACGTGGAACTCCTCGAGCCAGTAGGAGGCGTTGGCCACCAGGAAGTTCCGGACCTCGTTGCGGCCGTAGTCGGGGATGAGGGTCCCCCACTCCTTGTGCTCGCCCCGGCGGGGGTCGGCGTGCTCGTACAGGGGCTCCCCGTCGAACCGGGCCAGTGCCCACTCGTCCTTCGGGAAGTGGCCCGGGACCCAGTCCACGATCACGCCGATGCCGGCCTGGTGCAGCTGGTCCACGAGGTAGCGGAACTCGTCCGGGCTGCCGAAGCGGGAGGACGGTGCGTAGTAGGACGTCACCTGGTAGCCCCACGAGCCGCCGAACGGGTGCTCGGCCACGGGCATGAACTCCACGTGGGTGAAGCCCTGCCAGGTGAGGTACTCGACGAGCTCCTTCGCGAGGTCCTTGTACCCGAGACCCTTGCGCCACGAGCCGATGTGCAGCTCGTAGACGCTCATGGGCGCGTTGTGCGGCTCGGTCGCCGCTCGGCGCGCCATCCAGGCGTCGTCCTGGAACTCGTAGTCGGACTCGAAGACGCGGGAGGCGGTGGACGGCGGCACCTCGGTGCCGAAGGCCATGGGGTCCGCCTTCTCGCGCCAGCCGCCGTCCCGGCCGAGGATGCGGAACTTGTAGGTGGCGCCGGAGCCCAGGCCCGGGATGAAGATCTCCCAGACGCCCGAGGACCCGAGGGAGCGCATCGCGTGCTCGCTGCCGTCCCAGCCGTTGAAGTCGCCGATGACCCGCACCGCCTGGGCGTTGGGCGCCCACACGGCGAAGGCCACGCCGGTGATGTCGCCCATCGCCGAGGGATAGTGGCGCACGTGGGCGCCGAGGACGGTCCACAGCGTCTCGTGGCGGCCCTCCCCGATGAGGTGGAGGTCCAGCTCACCGAGGGTCGGCCCGAAGCGGTACGGGTCGTCCATCCGCTGCGGCTCCAGGTCCCGGTAGGTCACGTCCACGCGGTAGTCGGGGATCCGCCCCGGTTCGTGCGCGGGGACCACGCCCGTGAAGATGCCGCCCCACTCGTGCTCGAGCTCGAAGGTGCCGTCCTGCGTCACGACGGCCGCGGCGGTCGCGAACCGGCGCAGCGTGCGCACGGTGACGCTGCCGTCCGGGTTCAGGTGGGCGCCCAGGACGCCGTGCGGGTCGTGGTGCCGGCCCTCGGAGACCGCGGCCAGCACGTGCTCGGCCACGGGCACCGGTCCCGCAGGGGCCACGTCGTGGCCGGCCGGGACGGCTCGGGATGTCTGGACGGGGTCGGATCGGTCCTGCGGAGTGCTGGCGCTCACTGCGTCCTCGATTTCCGTTCCCGGTTCCGCCGAAGTGTACCGCGCGGAGCGGGAGCTGTCGTCGTCGTGGTCGGTGCCGGACGCGGGGTCCGCCCCGGCTGTATCAGGGTTCACGCTACGCGACCGGAGGCCCTCCAGTGAACGGCGCACCGCCGCGGCCGGAACCTCCACCCAGTCGGGTCGATTGCGCTGCTCGTAGACGACCTCGTACAGGGCCTTGTCCAGCCACAGCGCCAGGAACAGGGGGGATCCGCGGTCCACCGCGTGCCCGGCGCCCTGCTCGTAGCCCGCCAGGAAGGCGTCGCCGGCGCGCCGGCCCCACTCCTCGGCGTCCGCCGCGCCGGCACGGGCGCCGAAGGCGGCGGCGTAGTCGAAGGACCGGAGCATGCCGACCACGTCGCGCAGGGCGACGTCCGGCCGGGTGCGCTCCTCGATCGCGCGCAGGGGCTCGCCCTCGAAGTCCAGGACCTTGAACTGCCCGTCCTCGGTCTGGAGGACCTGGCCCAGGTGGTAGTCGCCGTGGATGCGCTGCAGCGGGGGCAGCTCCGGCACGTCGTCGAGGGACGTGATCAGCTGGTCGAGGGCCGCCGCGTGATCCGAGAAGAGGGAGCCGGTCTCGGTGCGGGCCCAGCGCAGGCGCCCTCCGAGGTCGTTCAGGAGACGGGCGCGGGCGACGTCGTCCGGTGCGTCCGCACCGAAGGCGCGGCCCAGGTCGCGGTGCACCCGCGCGGTGGTGCGGCCCAGCTCCCGGGCCTCCTCGGAGAAGTCCGCGCCCTGCTCCGCCGCCTCGACGGCCCGCGCCCACGCGTCGGCGGAACCGGCGAGGAACTCGGTGGCCACGGCCAGCTGTCCCTGCACCGTGGTCAGCCCGGCGCGCCAGCGGGCGTCGAGCCACCCGAAGGTGCTCGGCACCGCGGGGCAGCCCAGCGAGGTGAGCTCACGGCCCACCTCGACGTCCGGGTTGTCGCCCTCCCCCACCACGCGGAAGAACTTCACGATCACGGCGTCGGCGTCCGCCCGGCCCGCGGGCGGGGTGAGGATCACCGAGGAGTTCGACTGCTCGCTCGAGATCACGCGCACCTGCTCGGGCGCCTCGACGGCGTACAGCACGTTCAGCGCGTCGCCGTGCGCACCGGTCACGGTGAGTCCCAGGGGACCGGAGCTGACCGACTCCGCCCGCTGCATGAGCTGGAGGACCGGGCCGACGAACGCCGGGTCCCCGACCCCGTCGTAGACCCAGGGACCGGCCACCGCGTCCTCCGCCCCGGGCAGGGGCAGACCCGTGCGGTGGGCCACGGCCCGGCCGGCACGGGCGGCCCGCTCCCGGAGGAAGCGCGCGGCCCGGCGGGGCGTGGGGCCCTCCTCCGGCGCCTCGTCCGCCCCGGAGTCCTCGGCCGCGGCCGGTGCCAGCTCCCCGACCAGGAAGCGCTCGGCGCCCTCGAGGGGTGCGGCGCGGAAGGTCAACGGCACCTGGAGAAGCTCGGTGCGAGCCGCCTCGGAGGCCTCGAGCAGCAGGATCCGGGCCCCGGCGCCGTCCTGCTCGGGCAGGGCGAGCTGGGCGACGACCCGCAGTTCCACGCCCGTGCCGCCGTCCGCGAAGGGGAACCACCGCTGCCGCGGCAGCCACCGGCGCAGGAGGTCGAGGAGCTCGTCGGGGTGCTGGTCGGTCATGGGATCGGGTCCTTCCGGGACGGGCGTGGAGGTGTCCGGACGCGCGGACGCGCTCAGGACTTGGTCGCGGTGATGATCGGCATGGCCGTGGTCTGCGGGGCCGAGCCGTCGTCGCGGGCGGCCGCCCGCAGACGCAGCCAGAAGAAGTCCTGGCTGCCGAGGGTGATGCGGTACTCCCCGGCCTCGTCCACCTCGCCGAACAGGTCGCCGCCGAAGAGTTCGCGCAGCCCGCGGCCCGCGAACTGGGGCAGCCGGATCCGCGCGAAGGCGGGGGTGTGGGCGAGGTTGAACAGGCACAGCACGGTCTCGCCGCGGCCGTCGTCGGTCTCGTCGTCGGGGAGCACGCGCAGGAACGCGAGCACGGAGTCGTGGTCCGTCTCCACGTTGACGTAGGAGCCGAGGCCGAAGGCCGGGTGTGCCTTGCGCACCGCGAGCATCTGGCGCATCCAGTGCAGCAGGGACGACGACGACGCCAGCTGCGCCTCCACGTTGACCTGGTTGTAGTGGTAGACCAGCGACTGCACGACCGGCAGGAACAGCTTGCCCGGGTCCGCCTTGGAGAACCCGGCGTTGCGGTCCGGGGTCCACTGCATCGGGGTGCGGGACGCGTCGCGGTCGTCGAGCCAGATGTTGTCGCCCATCCCGATCTCGTCCCCGTAGTACAGGAACGGGCTGCCCGGCAGGGACAGGAGCAGGGCGTGGATCAGCTCGATCTCGGCCCGCGAGTTGTCCAGCAGGGGCGCCAGCCGGCGGCGGATGCCCACGTTGGCGCGCATGCGGGAGTCGGGGGCGTACCAGCCCAGCATCGCCTGGCGCTCCTCGGTGGTCACCATCTCGAGGGTCAGCTCGTCGTGGTTGCGCAGGAACGTGCCCCACTGCGTGCCGCGCGGGATGTCCGGGGTCTCGTGCATGGTCTCCACGATCGGGGCGGCCTTCTGGTCGCGCAGCGCGTAGAAGATCCGCGGCATGATCGGGAAGTGGAAGCACATGTGGCACTCGGGGTCCTCCTCGCTGCCGAAGTACTCCACCACCTCGTGCGGCATCTGGTTCGCCTCGGCGACCACCACGCGCCCCGGGTACTGCTCGTCGATCATGCGCCGCAGGCCGACCAGGAAGTCGTGCGTGCCGGGGAGGTTCTCGCAGTTGGTCCCCTCCTCCTCGATCAGGTACGGGATCGCGTCGGCCCGGAAGCCGTCGATGCCCATGTCGAGCCAGAACTTCACCACGTCGTGGACGGCCTCCACCACGGCGGGGTTCTCGAAGTTGAGGTCCGGCTGGTGGGAGAAGAACCGGTGCCAGAAGAACTGGCGGCGGATCGGGTCGAACGTCCAGTTCGACTCCTCGGTGTCCACGAAGATGATCCGGGCGTCCTGGTACAGCTCGTCCGTGTCCGACCAGACGTAGAAGTCGCCGTAGGGGCCGTCGGGGTCCTCCCGGGAGGCCTGGAACCAGGGGTGCTGGTCGCTCGTGTGGTTGAGCGGGAGGTCGATGATCACCCGCAGGCCGCGGGCGTGCGCCTCGGCCACGAGGCGCTTGAAGTCGCTGATCGTGCCGAACTCGTCGAGCACCGAGTAGTAGTCCGAGATGTCGTAGCCGCCGTCGCGCAGCGGGGACTCGAAGAACGGCGGCAGCCAGAGGCAGTCGATGCCCAGCCACTGCAGGTAGTCGAGCTTGTCGATCAGTCCGGAGAAGTCGCCGGAGCCATCACCGTTGGCGTCGGAGAACGCCCGGACGAGCACCTCGTAGAACACCGCTTTGCGGAACCAGTCGGGGTCGTGGGAGATGCCGGGGGCGTTGAGCGAGAACGGCGAGATGCTCATGCGGGGGTGCCGCCTTTCGGACAGGTGGGTCGGAGGCCATCGGTGCTGGGAAGGGGGCCCTCCCGGGCAGTGCGCCCAGGAGGGCCCCGGCGGGGTGCGGTCGAGCCCCTACTTGACGTTGCGGCGGATGTGCAGGACGTGCGCGGGGTCGTAGTGCGGGTCCAGCCGCACGTAGTTGTGCGTCCCCCACTTCCAGGAGTGCCCGCTGAGCAGGTCGTCCACCCAGAAGCTGCCGTCCTCGTTGAAGTCCGCGTCGTCCAGGTCCAGGGACTCCAGGTCAAGCCACACGGTGCCCTCGCGGACCGCGTGCGGGTCCACGTTGACGACCACGACGACCGTGTCCTTGTAGCTCGAGCCCCCGTGCCGCACGGTCTTCGTCTTCGTGTACGCGACCAGGGCGTCGTCGGACGTGGACTGCACCGTGAGATTCTGCAGGTCGCCCAGCGAGGCGTGCCGGCGCCGGATCTCGTTGAGCCGCGTGAGGTACGGGGCCAGGGACTCGCCGCGCTCCTCCGCGCCGGCGAAGTCCCGGGGCCGGTACTCGTACTTCTCGTTGTCGACGTACTCCTCGGCACCCGCCCGGGCCACGTGCTCGTGCAGCTCGTAGCCGGCGTAGACGCCCCACAGGGGGGAGCCGGTGGCGGCCAGGACGGCGCGGATCTTGAAGGCCGCCGGACCGCCGAACTGCAGGTACTCGGTGAGGATGTCGGGGGTGTTGACGAAGAAGTTCGGCCGGTACACCGCGGAGGTCTCGTGGCTGATCTCCTCCAGGTACTCCTCGATCTCCTTCTTGGTGTTGCGCCAGGTGAAGTACGAGTAGGACTGCTGGAAGCCGACCCGCGCGAGGCCCTGCATCATGGCGGGGCGGGTGAACGCCTCGGCCAGGAACACGACCTCGGGGTGCTTGGCGTTGACGGTGCCGATCAGCCACTCCCAGAACCACAGGGGCTTGGTGTGCGGGTTGTCGACCCGGAAGATCTTGACCCCGTGGGAGATCCACAGCTCCACGATCCGCAGCACCTCGAGGGACAGGCCCTCGGGGTCGTTGTCGAAGTTGATCGGGTAGATGTCCTGGTACTTCTTCGGCGGGTTCTCCGCGTACGCGATGGAACCGTCGGCACGGGTCGTGAACCACTCCGGGTGCTCCGTGACCCACGGGTGGTCCGGGGAGGCCTGCAGGGCGAGGTCCAGGGCCACCTCGAGACCGAGGTCCCCGGCGCGGGCGACGAAGCCGTCGAAGTCCTCGAACGAGCCGAGGTCCGGGTGGATCGCGTCGTGCCCGCCCTCGGGGGCGCCGATCGCCCACGGGGACCCCGGGTCCTGCGGACCGGCCACCAGCGTGTTGTTGGGGCCCTTGCGGTGGGCGCGGCCGATCGGGTGGATCGGGGGCAGGTAGATGACGTCGAAGCCCATGGCCGCGACACGGTCGAGGCTCTCCGCGGCCGTCCGGAAGGTGCCGGAGGCCCAGGTGCCGGACTCGGCGTCGAAGAGGGCGCCCTCGGAGCGGGGGAAGAACTCGTACCAGGACCCACGGCCGGCGGCGGTCCGCTCGACCTTCAGCGGGTAGCGGCGGCTCTCGGTCACGAGGTCCCGGACCGGCCGCTCGGCGACCACGGCCAGGACCTCGGCCGAGGTGCCGGCCTCGAGCCGGTGCTCGGCGGGCAGCTCGCCGTTGCCGAGCGTGCGCGAGACCGAGCGGAACAGCTCGGCGTCGGAGTCCGGGCGGCCGGGCTCCGCGGCGGCGCGGTCGAAGAGCACGACGCCCTCGGCCATCATGAGGTCGACGTCCTGGCCCACACCCACCTTGATCTCGGCGGCGTGGCGCCACGTCTCGAACAGATCGCCCCAGCCTTCGACGGCGAAGGTCCAGGCGCCCTCGGCGGTCGGCGTCAGCCACGCCTCGTAGCGGTCCGTGCCGGGAGTGGTGAGGCGCATCGGCACGCGCTCGGCCTCCACGCCCTGCGGGTCGTACAGCACCGCGGTCACGCCCAGGGCGTCGTGGCCCTCGCGGAACACGGTGGCGCCGACCCGGATCGTCTCGCCCGGCACGGCCTTGGCCGGGAAGCGCCCGTCCTCGACCACGGGGCTCACGCCGACGACCGGGATCCGGCCGTAGACCAGCCCCTCGCGGGAGAACGCCGAGCCGGCGGCCTTCCGGCGCGGAGTCGTCGCCTTCCGCGGCGTGGTGGTCTTCTTGGCGGTGGCCGTCCTCGTGGTGCCGGCCTTGGCGGCCGGCACCTTCTCGGCTGCGGTCCTGGCGGTCGCGGTCCGCCGGGCACGGGGCTTGGGCTCCGCGGCGGGGACGACGGCGACGCCGGGCTCGTCGGGCACGGGCGCCGCGACCTCCGCGTCCGCGGCCTTCCGGGCGGTGGACGCTCTGCGCCGGGCCGGTGCCTTCTTGGCGGGCTGCTCGGCCGGGGCCGCGGCGGCACCGGTCTCGGCGCCGGCAACGGCGGGCGTCGTCGAGGGGTCGGGGGCGGGCGTGCCGGCCGGGCTCGGGGCCGGGTCGGACGGGGACGGCGTGTTGGCTTGGCTCACTTGGACCACGTTAGCGACAAACCCGGCGATCGTTAACCCCGCTGTCGAACCGTGGGACGGTGTCGCCGTCCTGGTGTCCCTGCACCGGCGTGGCGGCCCGGCACGCCGGGGGACGGATGGGCCGTGGCGCCTCCGTCCGGCGCCGCGGCACCGGTAGTCTGACCGCGTGAAGGCAATCCGTAGATTCACCGTGCGCACCGTGCTGCCGGAGTCCATCGCCCCTCTGAGCCGGCTCGCGAGGAACCTTCGCTGGTCCTGGCACCGGCCCACCGAACAGTTGTTCGCCGACCTGAACCCCCAGGCCTGGGACGCGGTGCACGGGGACCCGGTCAAGCTCCTCGGCTCCCTCACCCGCGAGGAGATCCAGCAGATCGCCCAGGACCCGGCCACCGTGCGCCGGATCGAGGAGCTGGACGCCGACCTCGAGCGCTACCTCACCGACGACCTGTGGTACCAGAGGACCCAGACGGGGGACGCCCCCCGGGCCATCGCCTACTTCTCCGCGGAGTACGGTGTCATCTCCGTGCTCCCCCAGTACTCGGGCGGGCTGGGGATCCTCGCCGGCGACCACCTGAAGAGCGCCTCGGACCTCGGCGTGCCGGTGGTGGGGGTCGGCCTGTTCTACCAGCACGGCTACTTCAAGCAGTCCCTGTCCCGGGACGCGTGGCAGCAGGAGTCCTACCCCGTGCTCGACCCGGACGGCATGCCGCTGACACTGCTGCGGGAGGAGGACGGGCGCCCCGTCCGGATCACCCTGCCCCTGCCCAACGGCCGCTCCCTGTCCGCCCACATCTGGCGGGCCGATGTGGGCCGCGTGCCGCTGCTGCTGCTCGACTCCGACATCCCGGACAACGACGACCACGCCCGCAACGTCACGGACCGCCTCTACGGCGGCGGCGGCGATCACCGGCTGCAGCAGGAGCTGCTCCTCGGGATGGGCGGGATCCGCGCGCTGCGGGCCTTCTCCCGGCTGACCGGCGCGCCCGCCCCGGAGGTCTACCACTGCAACGAGGGCCACGCCGGGTTCCTGGGCGTCGAGCGGATCGCGGAGCTCATGGACCCCGCGGACGGGACCGAGCCGATGACCTGGGACGAGGCCCTGACCGCGGTGCGCTCGGCCACCGTGTTCACGACCCACACCCCGGTGCCGGCGGGCATCGACCGGTTCGAGCAGGCGCAGATCGAGCACTTCCTCGACGCGGGTCTCGCCCCGTCCGTGCCCACGGCCGAGGTCCTGTCGCTGGGCGCCGAGGACTACGACGGCGGTGACCGGTCCAAGTTCAACATGGCGGTCATGGGCCTGCGCCTGGCCCAGCGCGCCAACGGGGTGGCCAAGCTGCACGGCGTGGTCTCCCGGGGGATGTTCCAGGGGCTGTGGCCGGGCTTCGACGTCGAGGAGGTGCCTATCGGCTCGATCACCAACGGTGTCCACGTGATGACGTGGATCGACCCGCGCATGGCGGAGCTGGCTCTGGACCCGATGGGCCCGGACCTGAACCGGGCCGCGCGGTGGCGCCGGGTCTACCACGCCGACGACGCCGAGCTGTGGGCCGTCCGCCGGGAGCTGCGCACCCGCCTGGTGGAGGACGTCCGGGCCCGGCTGCGGGCGTCGTGGAAGAAGCGCGGTCTCGCGGACGCCGAGCTGGGCTGGACCGACACGGTCCTCGACCCGGGCGTGCTCACGATCGGCTTCGCCCGCCGGGTGCCCACCTACAAGCGGCTCACGCTCATGCTGCGGGACCCGCAGCGGCTCAAGAAGATCCTGCTGGACCCGGAGCACCCGGTGCAGCTCGTGGTCGCCGGGAAGTCCCACCCCGCCGACGAGCAGGGCAAGCGCCTGATCCAGGATCTCGTGCGCTTCACGGACGACCCGGAGGTGCGCCACCGGATCGTGTTCCTCCCCAACTACGACATCGCGATGGCCCGGACCCTCTTCCCCGGCTGCGACGTGTGGCTGAACAACCCGCTGCGTCCGCTCGAGGCGTGCGGCACCTCCGGGATGAAGGCCGCCCTCAACGGCGGGCTGAACCTCTCGGTGCTCGACGGCTGGTGGGACGAGATGTACGACGGCCAGAACGGCTGGGCCATCCCGACCGCCGACGAGGGCGCGCACCCGGACGAGCGCGACGACATCGAGGCCGCCGCGCTCTACGAGCTCATCGAGAACCACGTGGCCCCGCGGTTCTACGGCGAGAGCGCGGAGGGTTCGGACCCGAACACCGACGGCGTACCGCACCAGTGGCTGGCCATGGTCAAGCACACCCTGGCGACCCTGGGCCCGCGGGTCTCCGCCAAGCGCATGATCGAGGACTACGTGCAGCGTCTCTACGTCCCGGCCGCCGTCTCCGGCCGCCGGGCCGCGCTCGACGGGCACGCGACCGCCCGGGCGAAGTCCCGGTGGGTGGGGCGCGTGCGCCAGGCGTGGGACCACGTGTCGGTCGAGCACGTCGACACCGAGGGAGTCGCCCAGGAGCCGCAGATCGGCGACGAGCTCACGGTGTGCGCCTACGTCTCGCTCGGCGCGCTGAGCCCGGCCGACGTGTGCGCGGAGGTCGGGTACGGCCGGGTCTCCGAGACGGACCACATCCACGAGCGCAAGTACGCGGACCTGAGCCCCGTCGGCGACCTGGGCGGCGGACGGCACAAGTTCTGCGGGACGATCACCGTGGACCGCTCGGGGCCGTTCGGCTACACCGTCCGGGTGCTGCCGGCCCACCCCGAGCTCGCGGACAAGGCGGAGCTGGGACTGGTGACCAACGCCTGAGCCGCCCGCGGCGCGGCACCGCGCCGCGCACGGGAGGGGCCGCACCCGGCGCCGGCGGGGTACGGCCGCTCCCATGCGCGGGCCTCGCGGCTCAGAGCACCCGGAAGAGGGTCACCGAGCTCGCGGGGACGCCCTGCGCCTCGCCCGCCCGGTAGCGCGTGCCGTAGCGCCCGTGCAGCACCGAGGCAGTGCTGTGCACCAGGGAGTAGACGCCGTCGGCCTTCTCGAGGGGGTGCCCGTCCTCCTCGGGCCGTTGCAGGTCCGTGAGGCGCGGGAAGGTGATCGCCATGTCGGCGCTCGCGCCGTTGACCACCATGAGCCCCGCCACCCGGCCGCCCCGGGACCCGATCAGCACCTGGATGGTCCGGGCCCCGGGGGTCTGCCAGCCGGTGGCGGTCATGGCCGTCCCGTCCGGGCCGAACCAGTGCATCATGACCTCGTCGGGGCGGGTCGGGAAGTGGGACGGCTGTCCCGTCAGGAACTCCCCGCGCACGCCCACCAGGGAGCGGGTGGCCGCGAGCATGGCGCGGTCCGCCGGGGTGAGCCGCCAGTCCACCCAGGACAGCTCGTTGTCCTGGCAGTAGGCGTTGTTGTTCCCGCGCTGGGTGCGGCCGAACTCGTCCCCCGCCGTGATCATGGGCACGCCCTGGGAGAAGAGCAGGGTCGCCATGACGTTGCGCGCCGTCTGGGCCCGGTCGGCCCGGATCCGGACGTCGCGCGCCGGGCCCTCCACCCCGTGGTTCCACGAGTGGTTGTCGTTGGTCCCGTCCCGGTTCTTCTCCAGGTTGTCCTGGTTGTGCTTGTTGTCGTAGGAGACGAGGTCCGCCAGCGTGAAGCCGTCGTGGGCGGTCACGAAGTTCACGGACGCCAGGGCGCTGCGCCCGGACGCCGCGAACATGTCCGAGGAGCCGGCGAGCGCCCCGGCGAGCCGAGCGGCGTTGCCCCCGTCCCCGCCCAGGCTCATGCTGCGCGGGCCGGTGAGCCAGAAGTCGCGGACGGTGTCCCGGAAGCGGTCGTTCCAGTCGGCCCACCCCTCGGGGAAGTGACCGGTCTGCCAGCCGCCCATGCCCACGTCCCAGGGCTCGGCGATGAGCTTCGTCCCGAACAGGGCGGGGTCCGCGCCGACGGCCACGAGGAAGGGGTGGTGGCGGGTGAAGCGGTGGCGCTCGTCCCGGGCCAGCTCGGGGGCGAGGTCGAAGCGGAAGCCGTCCACGTGGCAGCGCTCCACCCAGAAGCGCAGGGAGTCCAGCGCCATCTGCACCACTCGCGGGTTGCCGAAGTTCACGGAGTTGCCGCAGCCGGTGACGTCCACGTAGCGGCCGTCCTCGCCGTGGCGGTAGTAGGCCTTGTCGCCGAGTCCCCGCCAGCAGTAGGCCGGTTCGTCCTGCCCGGCCTCCGCGGTGTGGTTGTAGACGACGTCGAGGTAGACCTCGAGCCCGGCGCGGTGCAGGTCCCGGACCATGGCCTTGAACTCGTCGAGCACGCCCTGCGGCCCGCGGGCGCGGGCGGCCTCGGTCGCGTAGCCGGCGTGCGGGGCGAAGAAGCCCAGGGTGTTGTAGCCCCAGTAGTTGCTCAGCCCCAGGGACGTGAGGTGCGGCTCGTCCAGGTGGGCGTGCACGGGCAGGAGCTCGACGGCCGTGACGCCCAGGGACGTGAGGTACTCGGTCATGGCGGGGTGCGCGAGACCCGCGTACGTGCCCCGGAGGTCCTCCGGGACGTCCGGGTGCAGGGCGGTCAGGCCCTTGACGTGCGCCTCGTAGACGACGGTGTCCCGCCACGGGGTGGCGGGGCTGCGGTCCTCGTCCCAGTCGAAGTCCTGCTGGACGACCACGGAGGCGTACCGGCCCCCGTAGGCGTCGGGGCCGGGGTCGTCGACCCCGGGCGGCGGGGCGACGCGGCGCAGCCCCTTGCCGTAGGGGTCGAGCAGGATCTGCTGCTCGACCGGGTCCGGGGAGCGGTGCCGGGAGGCGACGGGCGAGTCGGCGGCGACGAAGCCGTACTCCGTGCCGGCGGGCAGGGCCGGGGCCTCGTCCCGGTGCCGCAGGTAGTCGAAGCCCGTCTCCGAGAGCCGCTGCTGCTCGGCCGGCGGGACCGTCCCGTGGTGCACCCCTCCGGTGCGGCCGGTGAGCCGTTGCCGCTGCCAGCGCCCGCCGGGCAGCCGGAAGACGATGTCCAGGTCGGGGATCCCGGGGGCGTAGACGGCCACGTTGGCGCTGCCGTCGCGCTCGTGCGAGGGGTGGACCCCGAGGGGGTAGGGGTGGGAGACGTACGGCCGACCGGTGTCCTGCCGCCGGGGCTCAGGAACCAGCACGGCGTCGCGACACCTCGTACAGGGTGATGCCCACGGCCATCGAGGCGTTGAGCGACTCCATCGTGGAGTCGATGGGGATGGAGACGATCTGGTCGCAGTTCTCGGTGACCAGCCGGGACAGGCCCTTGCCCTCCGAGCCCACCACGATGACGAGCGGTTCGGAGGCCAGCTCGAGGCCGGGCAGCTCGACGTCGCCGCCTCCGTCGAGGCCGACCACGAAGTAGCCCATGGCCTTGAGCTCCTCGAGCGTGCGGTTGAGGTTGGCCGCCTTCGTGACGGGCACCCGGGCCGCGGCACCGGCGCTGGTCTTCCAGGCGGAGGCCGTGACGCCCACGGACCGGCGCTCGGGCACGATCACGGCGTTGCCCGAGAAGGCGGAGACGCTGCGGATGATGGCGCCGAGGTTGCGCGGGTCGGTGATCCCGTCGAGGGCGACCATCAGCGGGGGGCGGCGGATGTGCCGCTTCTCCCACTGGGTCATGAACTTCTGGGCGGCCTCCACGGCGTCCTGGTACTCGTAGGCCGGCACCTGCAGGGCCACGCCCTGGTGCACGGCGTCGCTGGTGAGCCGGTCGAGCTCGCCCTTCGAGGACTCGAGGATCGTGATCCCGCGCTCGGCGCAGATCTGCAGGATCTCTCGCACGCGGTCGTCGACGTCGATCTTGCTCGCCGCGTGCAGGGCCTTGGCGGGGATGTCCGCGCGCAGCGCCTCGAGCACCGAGTTCCGCCCGGTGACGAGGTCCTCCTGGACCTTGCCCCGGGAGCGCGCCGGGGCGCGGCCGCCCGGGCTCTGCCGGCGCTCGGCGGCCTTCTTCATCTTGTGCGCCTTGTGGTACGGGCGGTCCTCGGCCTTGGGGGTGGGGCCCCGGCCCTCGAGGGCCTTGCGGCCGTGGCCGCCGGTGCCGACCAGCGGGCCCTTCTTGTTCTTGCGGATCGCGCCGGGACGCTTGGGGGCTGGCATGGGTTCCTCTGTTCGGTCGTGGGTGGTGGGGGCGGCCCGGTCAGGCCACGGACCAGGTGGATCCGCCGGCGGCGTCGCGCACCGCGACGCCGGCCGCGGCGAGCTCGTCCCGGATGGCGTCGGCCCGGGCCCAGTCCTTGGCGGCGCGGGCCTGGTCGCGCTGGGCCAGGAGCGAGCGCACGAGGGCGTCGAGGGCCGTGTGCTCGGCCGCGTTCCCCGTGGCCTCCCCGAGGTCCATGAGCGCGGTCAGCCCGAGCACGTCGGTCATGGCGCGCACCGCGCCGGCGGGCGCGGCGGCGTCCAGGCCGTCGGCGAGCGCGGAGTTGCCGGCGCGGACGGTCTCGTGCAGGACGGCGAGGGCCTGGGGCACGTTGAGGTCGTCGTCCATCGCCTCGCCGAAGGCCTGCGGCACGTCACCGGCCGCCCCGGCGAGGTCGGCCCCCGCGTCCCGGGCCGCGCGCAGGAAGGACTCCACCCGCTCGACCGCGGTCGTGGCCTCGGCGAGGGAGGTGGGCCGGTAGTCCAGCACGGACCGGTAGTGGGCCTGGCCGAGGTAGTAGCGCACGGCCAGCGGCCGGGCCTGGGCGAGCATGTCCGCCGGGGAGACGGTGTTGCCGATCGACTTGGACATCTTCTCGCCCGCGTAGGTGACGAGCCCGTTGTGCAGCCAGAGGGTCGCGAACCGCTGTCCGGCCGCCGTCGACTGGGCGAGCTCGTTCTCGTGGTGGGGGAAGCGCAGGTCCAGGCCGCCCCCGTGGACGTCGAAGTGCTCGCCGAGGTACTTCGCGGCCATGGCGGAGCACTCGAGGTGCCAGCCGGGCCGGCCGGCCCCCCAGGGCGAGTCCCACCGGGCGGTCTCGGGCTCGCCCGCCTTGTACCCCTTCCACAGGGCGAAGTCGCGGGGGTCCCGCTTGCCGCGGGGGTCGGCGTCGGGGGCGTCCTGCATGTCGTCGACCGACTGGTGGGTGAGCTCGCCGTAGCGCTCCCAGGAGCGGACGTCGAAGTAGACGTCCCCGGAGCCGTCCGGCGCCGGATAGGCGTGCCCGGCGTCGATCAGGGCGCGGATCAGGGCGTGCATCTCGGGGACGTGGCCCGTGGCGCGCGGCTCGTAGGTGGGCCGGTCGACGCCGATGGCGTCGTAGGCGGCGTTGAACGCCTGCTCGAACCGGTAGGCGAGCGCCCACCACGGCTCCCGGGGGTGGTCGCCGTCGTAGCCGGGGGCGAAGGACGCGGCCGAGTTCGCGAGGATCTTGTCGTCGATGTCGGTGACGTTGCGCACGGTGGTGACCCGGTAGCCGCGGTGGGCGAGCCACCGGGCGAGCTGGTCGAAGACCAGGGCCGAGCGGACGTGGCCGATGTGCGGCATTCCCTGGACGGTGGCGCCGCAGTAGTACAGACGGGCCTCGCCGGGGTGGGCGGGCACGAAGTCCCGCACGGTCGCGGTGGCGGTGTCGTAGAAGCGCAGAGTCACACGGCCCATCATAAGGGCGGGCGGTGGTGCGCCGGTCAGGCCCCACCCGCGTCCGCGGGGACGACCAGGGCGGTGGCCACGGCCGCGAGTCCCTCGCCGCGGCCCGTGAGCCCGAGCTGGTCGGAGGTCGTGGCGCTGACCGTGACGGGCGCGCCGGCCGCGGCGGTGAGCACGGCCTCGGCCTCGGCGCGCCGCGGGGCGAACCGCGGCCGGTTCCCGATCAGCTGCACGGCCACGTTGCCGATCTCGAAGCCGGCCGCGCGCACGATCCTGGCCGCCTCGGCGAGGATCCGCACTCCCGAGGCGCCCTCGAGCTCCGGGCGGTCCACGCCGAAGTTGACGCCCAGGTCCCCCGTGCCCGAGGCCGAGAAGAGGGCGTCGGCCGCGGCGTGGGCCACGACGTCCCCGTCCGAGTGCCCGGCGAGCCCCCGCTCCCCCGGCCACTCGAGTCCGGCGACCCACAGGGGGGTGCCCTCGGGCCCGAAGGCGTGGACGTCCACGGCGATGCCGGTGCGGGGCAGGATCGGTTTCACCCGCCCAGTGTCGCACTCTGCGTTGCCGTGCCGCGCATCAGCCGGCGGGGGCCGGTCCGGACGGTCGAGCCGGGTCGGCTCGGTCCCGGTGGCGGTGGCGGGTCCTGCCGGACCGATCAGGTGTCGCGGGCCCCGAGACGGCCGCGTGCGTCATCGTCCGCGGAGTGACAGGGAGGAGTCGTTGCGCCACGAGCAGGTCGTGGGCATACGTGATCTTGAAGTTCGCGTCCTCCCCGCGAACCCAATGGATGGGACGATCTGTGCAGCGGGCGAAGCATCCGGCCGTGTCCGTGGCGTGGAACTCCTGGCCCCAGGCCGTCTCGTAGGCCTGCAGGAGAGAGCTCGCCTCGAACCCCTGGGGTGTCTGGGTCCGCACCAGTCGGCTGCGGTGCGGACCCGAGGAGATGTCGCCTCCTTCCCGGACCATCGTGAGGTCCGGTCCCTCGAGGACCGGTACCGCCGCTCCGTGCGCACGAGTCGCCCGGAGCACCGCGGCGCACAGGTCCACCGACAGCAGAGGGCGGGCGGAGTCGTGGACCAGGATGGAGTCCACCGTCCCGGCCTCGATCCGCGGCCCGAGGTGCCGGAAGGCAAGCAGCTCCGAATGATGTCGCGTCGAACCCCCATGGACCAGCTCGACCTCGGCATCCA
This sequence comes from Kocuria rhizosphaericola, assembly GCF_044462205.1. Taxonomy (NCBI): domain Bacteria; kingdom Bacillati; phylum Actinomycetota; class Actinomycetes; order Micrococcales; family Micrococcaceae; genus Kocuria; species Kocuria rhizosphaericola. Next base: position 17,511 of record NZ_JBISWK010000039.1, read on the forward strand.
CCTCGTCGAGCACCTCTTCGGCATGTCTGCGGTCTTCCTGGCGGATGACCAGCACGAGGGGTGATATCCCGTCGATTCGGGCCATGACGTCGAGGGACCAGGAGACGAGGCTGCGCTCCCCCAGCCGCAGGTATGCCTTGTTCACGGAGCCACCGAATCGTGTGCCCGACCCCGCGGCCAGAACGACACCGGCTGCCGTGGCAGGTGCTGCGGGACTCCGGTCTGATGGACTCTTCACCCTCACACCCTAGTCATCGTGCGACCCGGACACTACCGGCTCCGGAACGGCGTCGACGCTGGACCGGTGACGACGACCCCGGACCGGAAGGACTGCCCGTCGGCCGTCGCGCACGACCCGGAGCACTCGTCACACGGCGGACCCGGAACGATTCTCGCGGGTCACGGCCGCCAGCGCGGCGAGCGTCGAGGAGACCGCGTCCGCCAGCTCCTCGCCCTTGGTCACGAAGTGCCGGGAGAACTGCCCCTGGTGCTCCGCGTGCTCATGGAAGTGGTGCGGGGTCAGGACGGCGGAGAACACGGGGACGTCCGTCTCCAGCTGGATCCGCATGAGGGCCTCGACCACGGTGCCGGCGACGAACTCGTGCCGGTAGATGCCGCCGTCCACGACCAGCGCGGCAGTGGCGATGCCGCCGTACCTGCCGGAGAGCGCGAGGCGGCGCACGAGCAGCGGGATCTCGAACGCCCCCGGGACCCGGTGGATCTCGACGTCGGTGATGCCGAGGCTCTTCAGCCGCGCCTCACAGCTGTCGACGGCACGGTCGACGATGTCGGCGTGCCACTGGGCCGCGACGATCGCCACACGGGACGGGGAGACGGATGCAGTGTTCAAGGCAGGGTCCTTTCTTCGGGAAGTCGTGGCAGAAGTCTTTCACGCGGGCACTCGCAGTGGCGGACCCACGGACCGGACGGAACCCGCCAGTGCCGGGTCCGGGTCGAGGGTGAGCACATCGGCGAAGGACGCGAGCAGCTGTTGCCGGACGTCGTCGACGGTCACCCCCGGCACCGAGTCGGCGACGCAGCCGACGGTCTCCGGGCGGAACTCGAGCCCGAGTCGCGAATAGCCGACTGAGAGGGCATCCCGGACGCGGGCAGCGCCGTCGACCATGACGACGGCGCTGAACAGGTAGCCCACCCGGGTGATGCGCTGTCCCGTCCCGATCAGCTTCGCGCTGCCGGAGGCGTTCACGCTGAACTCGCCGTCGCAGTACTCCCCGGGCACGGCACCGACCCGGGCGTCCACGCCGAGGCTCCGCAGGGCGTCGGCCATGGCCCCGCTCAGCAGCTCGAAGCGGCGGTGGATGTGCGTCCGGGGATCAGGATGCGGCGCCCACAGGTGCAGGACCAGGGATCCTTCGTCGTAGACGGCGAGGTGCCCGCCGACCGGCCGCAGCATCGGCGCGAAGCCGTGCTCCCGGACGACCTGCTGGGCCGCGCCGAAGCCGGGCAGCAGGGCGTCGCGGCGGCTGAAGGCCGCGGTCGGGCGAGCTGGGACGAGCAGCAGCTCCGCGTGACCACCGGCGGCCAGGCCCGCGAGCTTGTCCCGCACCAACGCCATCTCGGACTCACCGTCCTGCGGGGCGGGGTCGTGCACGACGGCGACGGTCTGAGCGCCGCACGCCGCCGTCATCCCGAGGCTCGCTTCCCGACGACATGCCGGTAGCGGCGGCCGGCCCCGTGGCACACCGCGCGGCGCCTCCTTGCTCGCACGAGCGGCTGCAGCCCGGCGTGCTGCGGCCTCCTGCGGATCCGTTCCAGGTGCTTCCCGATCCTCGCCCGGGCGTTGCGGACCTCCAGCCGCAGCAGTTCGCGGCCGTCGTGGGGAACGGTCATGGTCGTTCGACGCTCCTTCTGGCGGCTCAGCCGCCGGTCACCGTCCGGACGGCGGCCTGCCACCCGGCGTAGAGCTCCTCGCGCCTGGCCTCGGGCATCTGCGGTTCGAAGACCCGGTCGAGCGCCCAGCGGTCGGACAGGTCGCTCTGCCGCCAGAGCTCGACCCCCATGCCCGCCACGTGCGCGACACCGAGGGCGGTGCGCTCCAGCTCGACGGGCCGGCACACCGGGATGCCGAGGATGTCGGCCTGGAACTGGCAGAGCAGGTCGCTGCCCGCCGCTCCCCCGTCCACCTTGAGCGCGGGCATGGCGGTCCCCGACGCCACGAGGACGTCGACGATGTCACGGGTCTGGTAGGCCATGGCCTCCACGCCGGCTCGGACGACGTGCTCCGCGCCGCTCTCCAGCGTGAGCCCGACGATGCTCGCGCGCGCCTCGCGATCCCAGTACGGAGCGGACAGCCCCGCGAACGCAGGCACCACGTAGACACCGCCGGTGTCGGGGACGCGGGAGGCCACCGCGGCGATGTCGTCGCCACCTCCCAGGACCCCCAGACGTTCTCGCATCCACTGCAGGGTCTGCCCCGAGTGGAAGACCACTCCCTCGGCCTCATAGGTGGTGGTCCCTCCTACGGTCCAGCCGACGCTGGCCGTGAGCCCGTCGAGCACGTCGGGGCGGTCGCCGCTGTTGACGGTGAGGACACTGGCCGTGCCGTAGGTGTTCTTCGCCGAGCCCGGTTCGAAGCAGGCCTGTCCGAACATGCCGGCCTGCTGATCGGCCATGACCGCGGTCACCGGCACCGGCGCCGCCCCGGGCAGTCCAACGTCGGCCGGCCGCATCTCGCCGAACTCGGCGTCGGAGGCCACGGCCGGCGGAAGCAGGCCGGACGGGATCCCGCAGGCCTCGAGCAGCCTCTCGTCCCAGTCGAGTGTTTCGAGCGAGAAGAGCGCGGTCCGGGACGCCTCGCTGTGGTCGGTCAGGTGCGAGCGACCACCGGTCAGTTGCCACAGCAGCCAGGTGTCTACGGTCCCCGCCGCGAGCTCGCCGTTCTCCGCCCGGGCCCGGGCCCCCGGGACGTTCTCGAGCAACCACGCCAGCTTCGCGGCGCTGAAGAACGAGTCGTTGAACAGCCCGGTGCGGGCGCGGAACTCGTCGTCGAGCCCCTGCGCGCGCCACCGCTCCACGATGGGGTCGGTCTGCTTGGACATCCACATCAGGGCCGGGTGGATGGGTTCCCCGGTCCGGCGGTCCCACACGAGACAGCTCTCGCGGTGCGTCGTGATCCCCACGGCCGCGATCTCGTCGGTCACGGCGCCGACTTCGGCCATCACAGCCGCCATGCTCCGCCGCTGGGCGCCCCAGAGCGCGAACGGGTCCAGCTCGACCCAGCGCGGCCGGGGGAACCGCGGGACGACGGGGTTCCTCGCCTCGGCGACGATCCGGCCGTCCAGGCTGACCAGGACGGTGCGGGCGCTCGTGGACCCCTCGTCGAAGGCCATCACGTAACGCTTCGTCATCGTGCGGTGCCCTTCAGCGCGTCGCTCTCCACCGCCCCGCCCCCGCGGCCGGGCACCGCGAGGCGGGTCAGCCACTGGCGGTACTCCGCGAGCTCGGCGGCCTGCCGGCCGGCGTCCCAGTCCAGTCGCTCCCCGAGCAGGGCCGCGGCGCGGTCGGCGACCTCGAGACCGTGGCCGGGCTCGAACGCGAGCAGCACTCGGCGGGCCAGCACGTCGGTCAGCGTCCTGGCGAACTCGTGCCGGACCGCGAACACCAGCTCGGCGGCGAGGGCACCGGTGCGCTCGTGCAGCACCTCGAGCAACGGAGCGTCCTGCTCGGCCTCGGCCACGACGTCGAGCGCCCTGCCGCCGTAGAGGGCGACCAGCCGGTCGACCGTGCGGGCTCCCAGCCCCCGGTCGGAGAGGAAGCGGCGCACCTCGTCGAGATCTCCGACGACGCCGGGCAGCGGCAGATTCGCGGTCACACAGCGCGGGCCCTTCCGGCCCAGGCGGTCGAAGGTCTCGTCGACGGCCTCCTCGGCGAGCTGCCGGTACGTGGTGAGCTTGCCGCCGACCACGGTCACGAAGCCTGGCAGGTCCGGAGCGTGGTCGTGCAGGACATGGCTGCGGGGGATCTCCCACTCGTCCACGTCCGGAGCGTAGGGCAGCGGCCGGACGCCCGAGTAGGTGAAGAGCACGTCGCCGGGGGTCAGCTTCGCCTGCGGGATCAGCTGGTTCACCTCGCCGAGCAGGTAGGACATCTCGTCCTCGCCGCAGCGGGCCTCGTCCGGATCGTCGTCGAACCGGACGTCGGTGGTGCCGATGAGATAGCGCCCCATCCAGGGGATCACCAGCACGAGCCGCCCGTCGGTCTTCGACTCGTAGTAGACGACATCGTCGGGCGCACCGGGGAACGGGTCGACGACGAGGTGGCTGCCCTTGGTGCCGCCGTTGAGCCGGGGCTGCGGCGGGGCGCCGCGCCGCAGGACCCGGTCGATCCACGGCCCGGCGACGTTCATGACGACGGGTGCGTGCACCTCGTGCAGCTCCCCGGTCGTGGTGTCGCAGAACCGCACCCCGGCGATCCTGCCGTCGCGCAGGATCGCCTCCTCGACCCGGGCCTTCGTGCGGATGACGGCACCGTCGCCGGCGGCGGCCACCGCGACCTCGACGCAGAGTCGCTCAGCGTACTCCACCTGGCCGTCGGTGAAGACCGCGGCGCCCTGGAGACCCTGGCGGCCGATGCCGGGGAACCGCCGGAGCGTGGCGTCGACGCTCATGACCTCGTGACGGCCGGTGCGCTTGTCGAAGGACAGGATGTCGTAGACCACCATGCCCAGTCGGATCATCCACGCCGGACGCTTGTTGTGGGAGTACAGGGGCATGATCAGCCGCAGCGGCTTCACGAGGTGCGGTGCCAGCCGGAACAACCGCTCGCGCTCCCGCAAGGACTCCCGCACCAGGCGGAAGTCCCGGTGCTCCAGGTAGCGCAGCCCTCCGTGCACCAGCCGCCCCGACCAGGCGGAGACCCCGCTGCAGATGTCGTCCTGCTCGAGCAGGACCACGCGCAGACCGCGCGAGGCCGCGTCGCGGGCGATGCCGAGTCCGTTGATCCCGGCTCCCACCACGACGAGGTCGAACGGGATGGTCAGGTCGTCCATGTCGGTTTCCTGTCTGTTCGTTCACTGACAGCAACCCGCCGAGGGCGAGCCGCCGGCACCAGCCTGGCTGAATTTCTATTCATGCGCTGCATTGACATTTATAGTGTCGAACGTCACAGCACCGGTGTCAAGGCCTGTGCCGCCGTGCGGGGCGTCCACCCTGGCCAGTGGCGCATTAGACTGGGTCGCCTGACACCCCTGCCCACGGCCGGCGCCCTAGCCCACGGTCGTCAATGTGAGGAAGCCTGAATCCATGGAAGACGTCGACACTCAGCGCTTGATGGTCAAGGTGGCCCGGCTCTACCACACGCACGGGATGCGCCAGACGGACATCGCCAAGCGGTTGCAGATCTCGCAGTCCCGGGTCTCGAGACTGCTCGCCCAGGCGGAGGACGCGGCCGTCGTGCGGACCGTGGTGGCGGTCCCGCAGCACATCCACGCAGGCCTGGAGGAACGCGTGGAGGCCCGCTACGGGCTCAGCGAGGTCCACGTGATCGACGCCGTGAGCGAGGACGAGAGGGAGCTCGGCCGCGACCTCGCACACACCATGGCCGCGCTGCTGCAGGACATGGCCTTCGACGCCCCGACCATCGGGTTCACGTCCTGGAGCGGCACCCTGCGTCAGATGGTGGACGTCCTGCAGCCGATGCGCTCGCGCACCGAGCGCGTGGTCGAGATGCTCGGCGATCTCGGCCCTCCCGAGCTGCAGCACGACGCCGCGCGGTCGACGCAGCGACTGGCCTCGTTCTCGGGAAGCCAGCCCGTCTTCCTCCGCACTCCCGGCGTCGTCCCCGACCCGGAGGTCAAGGAGCTGCTGCTCAGCCGCGATCCCTACGCGCGCGAGGCCCTGCGGATGCTCGACTCCATCGACCTCGCGCTCGTCGGCATCGGCGCCTGTGAAGTGGATCCGTCGCTGCGCCCGGGGGACAACTTCTTCACGGACGAGGACTTCGAGCGGATGCGGGAGCTCGGCGCCGTGGGCGAGGTGTGCCTGCACTTCCTCGACGCCGACGGCGTGCCGGTCAAGGGTGGCCTCGACGAGCTCGTGATCGGGGTGACGCTCGAGCAGATCCGGTCGGCGCGGCGCCGCTGGGCCGTCGCCGGAGGCCACCGCAAGCACGAGGCCGTCCGAGCGGCCCTGGCCGGTGGGTGGGTGGACACCCTGGTCACCGACGCCGGCACGGCGGAGTACCTGTTGTCGGGCCCGGAGCCTGACCTGTCCGTGCGCCCCGGGCGCAGCGCGACGGTGGACGCGGAGGCCTGACCCAGCATCCCCGCGCGGCGTGATGGCGCGGCCCCCGGGGACACCGGCGCGATCCGAGGGTCCCCTTCGCCGGGACGCACCCGACGCCTGCTACCGGAGGTCCTCTCCAGCTCCGTGCGCTCGGCGCCGCTGGACCGCCGCGGCGTCGAGGACCCTCGTCGACAGCCGCGGCCACGCCTCGGCGGCCCACGGGCCGAACGGGGTGTCCCCGGCGGCAACACAGGCCAGCGAGTGCTCGGGATCGACCCAGAGGAACGAGCCCGACTGCCCGAAGTGGCCGAAGGTTGAGGGATCGTTGTCCGGGGACGTCCAGTGAGGCCTCTTGCGCCCGCGGATCTCGAAGCCCAGACCCCAGTCGTTGGGGTCCTGCCGCCCGAACCCGGGCAGGACCCCGGCGAGCCCCTCGAAGGACGTCCTGGTGGCCGTGCGGAGCAGACCGGGTGGGAACCACCGTGGCGCGAGCAGCTCCCGCCCCAGCCGGGCGAGGTCCCGGACGGGACCGTGCGCGCCGTGGGCGGGCGAACCCTGCAGTCGCGTGCCCGCCATGCCGAGCGGTCCGAGGACCCGTTCGGCGAGCTCCTCGCCGAACGGGCGCCCCGTGCGGCGCTCGAGGTGCTCGGCGGCCAGTTCGGTGCCCCGGTTGGAGTAGATCCGCCGCCGGCCCGGTGGCGCCATGACCTTCTCCCCGTCGAGGGAGAGGCCCGACGCGTGGGACAGGAGGTGGCGCACGGTCGCCCCCGGAGGCCCGGCCGGTTCGTCCAGGTCGACAGCGCCCTCGTCCGCGGCGTGCAGGACGACGAGGGCGGTCAGGAGCTTCGTGACGGAGGCCCACGGGAACGGCCCGGGGGCGCCGGCCGAGCCCAGGACGACCTCGCCGTCGAGCACGACGACGCCGGCGGAACCCACCGGCCAGCGGGCCAGCTCCTCGGACAGGAGCCGGCCCAGGCCGGGCACGGAGCCGTCGACGACGTCGCCCACCGCTCGCGCCTCAGTCCGACTCGAGGTGCTCGCGCACCGCGGCCAGGAAGCGGGCGCCCGTGGCACCGTCGATCGCACGGTGGTCGCACGTCAGAGTCAGCTCGGCCACGGGACGCCACTGCGGGTCGCCGTCGTTCCACACCTGGCGCTGCCGGGTCGTCCCGACCGCGAGGATCGCCACCTGCGGCACGTTGAGGATGGCGTCGAATCTGTCGATGCCCATCATGCCGAGGTTGGAGACGGTGAACGTCCCTCCGGTCACGTCCTTCATCCCCAGGCGGCCCTCGCGGGCGCGCAGGGTGACGTCGCGCCGTGCCGCGGCGAGGCCCGAGAGGTCCAGGCCGTCGGCCCCCTGGATGACGGGGACCACCAGTCCGGCGTCGGTGGCCACGGCCATGCCGAGGTTCACCCTCTCGAACGTGGTCACCGCCTCGTCACCGTAGTGGGCATTGATCGCCGGGTGGTCACGGAGGGCCCGTGCGCAGGCCTGGAGCAACGCGTCGGTGACTGTGGCGTTCTCCACGCGCTGCTTCACCCCCAGGGCCCGGGTCATGTCCACCTCGACCGCGAGGTGGAAGACCGGAGCCTCCCACGCCGTGACCATTCGCCGTGCGGCCGTGCGGCGGATGCCCTTCAGCGGCGTGACGACACCCTCCTCCTGCTCCGCGACCGTCATGACGACCCCACCAGGCGCGAGGCCTTCGCGGCGGCCCCGGACGGCGCCCTGCGGGCGCAGCCGTAGAGCTCCATCTTCTCGATGGTGGCGGCGATCATGCGTTCGCGCCCCTCGGCCATCGCTTCCTCGAGCTGCCGGTCGCCCTGCTGCCACACCGCCTCGATGCCCGCCCGGAAGGCGTGCCTGAGGTCGGTGTCCGCGTTGAACTTGTGGACCCCTGCGGCCATGGCGGCACGGACCTCGTCCTCGGGGACGCCCGACGCGCCGTGGAGGACCAGGGGGATCCCGGTGACGGACTTGATGTCCTTGATCCGCTGGATGTCGAGCGGCTGCGGCTCGGCCAGGGGCACGCCGTGCACGATCCCCACGGAGATGGCGAGGAAGTCGACGCCGGTCTCCGCGACGAAGCGCTCGGCCTCATGGATGTCGGTGTAGTAGGAGGACCAGTCGACCTTCTCGTCGGCGTCGGGGATCTTCCCCAGCTCGGCCTCCACGGGGATTCCGAAGGAGTGGGCGACCTCGACGACCTTGCGCGTGGTGCGGATGTTCTCCTCGAACGGCAGGTGCGCACCGTCGTACATGATGGACGTGAAGCCGAGCTTGATCGCCTCGAACACCTCCTCCCACGGGCCGTGGTCGAGGTGGATGACGTACTCGGCGTCGGACTCCTCCGCGATGCGCCGGGTCATCTCGTACGCTCTGCGCAGCCCCATGTGGGGCACGATGGCGCGACCCACCTGGAGGAAGACCGGCGACTGGGCCTTCTCGGCGGCGCGCACCAGCGCCTCGGTGGTCTCCTCGTTGTGCATGTTGAAGGCGCCGACCGCGTAGCCGCCCTCGACCGCACGGTCGATGACGTCGCGGGGATTGACCTGTCCCATGATGTGTTTCCCTCTCCCGGTGCCGCGCTCAGTCGGTCTCGATGTAGGCCACGACGGCGCGGACCTCGGCCGTCTCGCCCTCGGGGACCACGATCTCCGCGAGCGTTCCCGTGGCGGGGGCCTCGAGGGTCTCCTCCACCTTCTCCGCCTCGACTTCGGCCAGGGGCTCGTCCTCGGCCACGCTGTCACCCACGTTCTTCAGCCACGTGGTGATGGTGCCCTCGCTCATGCCCATGCCCCACTGCGGAAGCAGGACCTCGATCTTCGCCATGTTCTCTCTCCTTCTGATTCGGTGTGCAAATCGGGTCAGGTGCTCAGCGCGGCGCCTGCGTCGACAGCTCGTCCATCGAGCCCGTCCCGCGCTCCGCCGTGCCGGTCCCCGTTCCCGTCACGCGGCGGATCGCCTCGGCGATGTTGTTCCGGTTGGGGTACAGCTGCTTCTCGAGGGCAGGGCTGAACGGGATCTGGGTGTCCGGGGTGGTGACACGGACGATGGGCGCCCGGAGCGACTCGAAGGCCTCCTCGGCGACGATGGCCGAGATCTCGGCCGCCGCCGAGCAGGTCCGGTGCGCCGGGTCGGCCACCACCAGCCGGCCGGTACGCTGCACGGATCGGATCACCGCTTCGGCGTCGAACGGCACGAGGGTCCGGGGATCGATGACCTCGACCGAGAGACCCTCCTCGGCCAGCGCCTCCGCGGCGGCGACCGATTCGGGGACGGCGCTGGAGATCGCCACGACCGTCACGTCGCCGCCCTCGCGGACCGTCCGGGCCTCGCCGAACGGGATCCTGTACTCCTCCTCGGGCACCTCGCCCTTCGTGCCCCACAGCATGCAGGCCTCGAAGGTCAGCACCGGGTCGTCGGAGTCGACGGCGGTGCGCAGCAGGCCCTTGGCGTCGTACGGGTTGGATGGCACCACGATCTTCAGCCCCGGCACGTTCATGAACATGGGGTAGGGGCGGTCGGAGTGATGGGCGCCGGTGTTGAGCCCGTAGAACATGGCCGAACGGAAGACCACGGGGATCGAAGCCTGGCCGCCGAACATGTAACGGTTCTTGGCGACCTGGTTCACGAACTGGTCCATGGCCATGTACAGGAAGCTCGAGTAGGACAGGTCGACGATCGGCCGCAACCCGGTCATGGCCGCTCCCGCCGCGGCGCCGACGATGACCTCCTCGGAGATCGGGGTGTTGCGGATCCGGTTCGGACCGTACATCTGCAGGAAGTCGCCCTTGTCGGAGCGGGACTTCCCGCCGCCGGTGGTGCCGTAGACATTGGCCTCGACGTCCTCGCCGATGATGACGACGCTCGGGTCCGCGTCCATGGCTTCGCGCTGGGCGGCGCCGATGGCGCCGAGGTAGCTCATGACAGTCATCGGTGTGCTCCGATCGGTTCGGTGTAAAGGTCCTTGAAAGCGTCGCTGGGGTCGGGGTAGGGGCTGTCCTGGGAGAAGCGGAAGGCCTCCTCGACCTCCTCGAGCACTTCGGCCTCGAGGGCGTCGAGCTGCTCCTCGGTGCCGACGCCGTCGGCGATCAACCTCTCGCGGAAGAGGACGATGGGGTCCTTCTCGAGCCAGGCGGCCCGCTCCTCCTGGTCCCGGTAGTCGGTGCCCAGCCTCAGGCCCTCGGAGTGCTCGTTGTAGCGGTAGGTCACGACCTCCACGAGAGTGGGGCCCTCGCCGCGGCGGGCCCGCTCCACGGCCTCGCGGGCGGCGTCGTACACGTCCAGCACGTCCTGCCCGTTCTCGACCCGGACGCCGGGCATCCCGAAGCCGGCCGCGCGCTCGGCGATGACGCCGGAGGTCACGGTGTGCGCCGGGGTGGAGAGGGCGTACTGGTTGTTCTCGCAGAGGAAGACCACCGGCAGGTCCCAGGCGCCGGCGAGGTTCATCGCCTCGTACAGGCACCCCTGGTTCGCCGCGCCGTCACCGAAGAAGGCCAGGGCGACGCGCCCGTTGTCGAGGACCTTGCTGGACAGGGCGGCACCGGTGGCGATCGGGATGGAGGAGCCGACGATGCCGGACTCCCCCAGGCTGCCCACCGCGAAGTCCGCCAGGTGCAACGACCCGCCCTTGCCGCCGCACACGCCGGTGGCCTTGCCCACGAGCTCCGCCATCAGCGGCCCGAGCGGCGACCCCTTGCCGATGGGGTGGCCGTGGCTGCGGTGGTTGCCGGACATGTAGTCGGAGTCGCCGAGCGCCATGCAGGCCCCGACGACCTGGGCCTCCTGGCCGATGCTCGTGTGCACGGTGCCGGGGATCTGCCCCCGCTTCACCATCTTCGAGGCCCGCTCGTCGAAGCGCCGGATGCGGAGCATGCGCCGCTGCATCTCGAGCAGCGTGTCTGGTGAGAGGTTCATGGTTCCTCGCTTTGGATTTTTATTCACTGTCTGAATCTCAATTCTAAGCTGTTGTGACCTGGCTGACAAGACCCCCGTCCGGAAGTTCTCCGGTCAGGAAGCGCGCCGTCGTCACGTCCGTGACAAGCGTGTCCACCCAGCCGCCGCGGAGCGCGGCCGCGAGGGGCTCCTGCTTGTCAGGGCCCCCGGCCACGACCACGCGCCGCCCGGCCGCCGCCACCTGCTCCAGGGTGCTGCCGACGACCAGTTCGTCGAGCGGCGTCTCCAGCCGCCGGCCGGCGCGGTCCAGGAACCTCTGGTTCAGCTGGCTGACGGCCCCCGCGGCCTGCACCTCGGCCAGCTGCTCGGGACTGAAGTAGCCGTCCCCGGCCTGCAGCTGGCTGTGCACCGCCGGAGGACCCACGCCGACCAGCGCGATGTCAACGGCGTCGAGCAGGCGCAGCGCGCGCTGGACGTACGGATCGGCCAGGGCTGCGTCGCGCAGGGCGGGCGTGGTGACCACGCCGGGGGTGCGCAGGAACACCGGGTCGGCGCCGAGCGCCGAGGCCATGGCCTGGGTCGCCCGCGCCGCCGAGTGCTGCTGCAGCGGGGAACCCAGGTCGCCCAGCATCTCCACCACTTGGCGGGTGGCGGTCCGGAGCGGGGCCGGGAAGGCGAACGCCAGGTGCTGCAGCGTGCGGCTCCAGGAGGTGAAGCCCACCACGACGTGGCTGGTCATCGCGTCCGCCAGCAGACGGGCGGCGGCCCGCCCGAGGTCCGGCGCCAGGTCCGGGCCCGGGACGTCGACGACGTGAACCTCCTTGACCGCCCAGGAACGCTCGACGGTGTCCTCGAGGTCCGGGTGCAGACCCTCCGGCACGGTGACCACGGTGCTGACGATCCCCTCCGCCTCCGCCTGGCGCAGCAGCCGGGAGACACGCGCCGGGGACAGGCCCAGGCGTTCACTGATCTGGCGCTGGCTCACCCGGTGCATGTGGTACAGCCTCGACACCACGGCCATCAGCCGCAGCCGGTCGGCGTCGGCGACCTCACGAGGTACGGTGCGGCTGCTCATGCCCCGGTCACCGGTCCGGAGGAACCAGGAGCTCGTCGATGCGCTCCAGGATGTAGGTCGGCCGGCGGTCCGGAGGCAGCGCGTCCGCCATCTCACGAGTGCTCTCGCCGGTCAGCACGAGCGCGGAGTCGATCCCGGCGTCCACGGCCATGGCGATGTCGGTGTACAGGCGGTCCCCGACCATCACGCAGGCGGACGCCGGAAGGCCGAGGATGTCGAGGGCGGTCCGCAGCATCACGGGCGCGGGCTTGCCCACGTTGACCTCGCAGCGCACGCCGGTGCTGGCCTCGATCGCCGCGACGACGGCGGCGGCGTCCGGCTCCCCGCGCCCGCCCGGGAACGGGCAGTAGGCGTCCGGGTTGGTCGTGACCAGCCGGGCACGCCGGTGCATCCACAGCGCGTCGAAGGCGATCTGGAGCTTGCGGTAGTCGAAGCCTCGGTCGTAGCTGGCCACCACGATGTCGATCTCCTCGGGACGCTCCGTGGTGCGGATGCCCGCCGCCCGGATCGCCCGCACGAGCGGCTCCTCGCCGATCACGAAGACCGAGGCACCGGGCGCCTCCTTCCGCAACCAGGCGGCCATGGTGACGACCGTGTTGACGATGTGGCTCGTGGGGGTCGGCAGGCCCAGCCGGCCGAGCTTGTCGGCGTACATCTGCGGGTCCCGCGTCGGGTTGTTCGACAGGAACAGGGTCTCCCGTCCCTGCTCGCGCAGGGTCGTGATCAGCTCGTGCGCTCCCGGCAGCAGCTCGTCGCCCAGGTAGACGGTCCCGTCCAGGTCGAACAGGTAACCGTCGTACATCCGGGCGGGGGCACCGACCGCGGCCCGGATCCCGGGGGCGGTCACGGCTGGGCCTCTGCCAGACGGGCGAACAGGTCCCGGTTGGCGGGATAGATGTCCTGGTACACCCGGTACAGGCGGTCGTAGACCGCGGCGGTCGCGTCCTCGGGATCGAAGCAGGTCGAGGTCCCGCTCATCGCGGCCGCGGCCGCCGGGATCGACTCGTGGATGCCCACGGCCGCTGCCGCGAGCATGCCGGCGCCCAGGCACGTGCTCTCGGGCTCCCTCACCACGGACACGCGGCGCTGCATGACGTCGGCGATGATCTGGCACCACACCGCGCTGCGGGAGCCGCCGCCCAGGGCGATGAGCTCGGTGACCGGTTGCGCCAGGACCCTCTCCGCGCCCGAGGTCAGCAGCCGCTGCTCGAAGGCAATGCCCTCGAGCAGCGCCCGGTAGACGTGGGACTTGCCGTGCACGCCGGTGAGCCCCAACAGGATACCGCGGGCGTTGTGGTCCCAGTACGGCGTGAGCGCGCCGGCCCAGTAGGGCAGGGCCAAGAGGCCGTGCGCACCGGGCGGCAGCTTGGCCGCGGCGGTCTCGAGCACCTGCTCGGGCGTGAGGTCCAGGCCCAGGGCCCGGGGGTCGACACCGGAGAACTTCTCCACGAACCAGTTGAGGTTGAACGTGCCCCCGCCGAGGAAGGTTTCCAGCGTGTACGCCCCGGGAATCGCCGCTGCCAGCGTCCGGTACTCCATGCCGTGGGAGTACTGCTCGGCGAGCGTTCCGGAGACGATCCCGGTGCCCAGGTTGAGGAAGGCCCGCCCCGCGGCGGTGATCCCGGTCCCGAGCTGGGCGCACTGCCCGTCCCCGGCGCCGGCGATGACGGGCAGTCCCGCCGGGAGCCCGAGCTGTGCGGCCACGTCCTCGCCGAGTTCTCCGAGAACGCTGCCGGGGGCCCGCAGCTCGCTCAGCTGTGTCCGTTCCAGCCCGACCGCTCGGAGGAGCCCGTCGTCGTAGTCGAAGGTCTCCATGTCGACGAGCCCCAGCGGGTCGGCACTCGCCCAGGAGGTCACCCACCGGCCGGTCAGGCGCTGGGCCAGGAACCCCTGCACGTCCACGACCTTGCCGATGCGGCCGATCAGGTCCGGCTCGTTGGCGGCGAGCCACAGCAGCTTGTACCAGGCGGGGGTGGGGTTCGGTGGCTTGCCGGTGATGCGGTGGACCTCCGCCGTGCCGTGCGCCTCGACCTCCGCGGTCGCCCGGGTGTCGAGCCACAGCATGGCGGGGCGCAGCGGCAGCCCCCGGTCATCCAGGCAGACGAAGCTCTCCCGCTGGTGGGTGATGCACAGAGCGCCGATGCGCGAGGTGTCGACCGTCTGGACGGCTCGCCGGATCGCGGCCACGGTGGAGGCCCACCAGTCCTCCGCGTTCTGCTCCCCCCAGCCGGGGCGTGGCTGGCTCAGGTCGAAGGCGCGGCGGTCCTGGGAGAGGGCGTCACCGTGGGCGTTCCAGATCACCGCCTTCGCCGCGGTCGTCGAGCAGTCGACGCCGATCACGTAGTCGTAGCTCACCGGGAACCCCTCCCACCCTGCTCCGCGGCGGACACCGCACGGCCGGCCCTGTCGAACACTTCGTCCACGTCCGCCTCGTTCCACCAGCCGAGCAGTCGCAGCATGTCGGCGACCGTGAACCGGTTGCGCATCAGGGCGCAGTTCTCGACCGCCCACCGGGCCAGCTCCCGGTCCACGTGCGGATCGAGCTTCTCGAACGTCGCGGCGGCCCCGGACGCGCGCAGGCCGGCGGCGACGTCGGCGCTCGGGCGGATGAGGCCCTGCAGCTCCGGACGGTGCTCGGGCCAGGCCCGGAGCACCTCCTCGATCCGCTGCCGCCGGTCCGTGACCGTCCGCAGCTTCGCGGAGTAGTCCTGCCAGCACTCGCCGGCGATCCGGCCCGTCGGATCCACGGCGCTGAACGCGGCGCGGACCTGCGAGTGCGCCTCGTCGGGGTCGAGCGCGGCGTCGTCGATCCGCACACGTCCCGGGTCGGCGGCCAGGCGCTCGAAGAGCATCTCCCACGCGGCGGCCGCGACCACCGAGGCGGCCCCCACCTGCGCTCCGTGCAGGCCCATCGGCAGGTGCTTCTCGCCGTGGTACTGGTCGAGCATGTGGCTGATCAGGTGCTCCATCCCGGACAGCACGGCGGTGCTGCCCGCCACACCGGTCACGACGCCGCGCAGCGCGAGGGCCCTCGTGAGCGCGGCCACCGCCTGCGGCTCGCCGTCCTTGATGCCGGCGCTCCAGCTGTCGATGTCCTCGCCCACGACCTGGAGCAGCCGGACGGGCCCCGGGCGGAAGCTCTCGTCGGTCCCCACGAGCGAGGCCAGCCGCCAGTCCGCCGGCGCGACGAGCATGGAGGTCATCTCGCCGAAGCCGGCGCGGTTCATCCGGGCGGGAGCCTGGGCGATCGTCTCGGCGTCCGCGACGACGCCGTCCGGCCAGCAGGACGGCACCGTGCGCTTGACGCCCTCCCGCACGACCACGGACACGTCGTCCGTGTAGCCGTCGACGGAGGCCGCGGTCTGCACCGAGACCAGCACGGGCCGCTCGCCGGACAGGCCGGCGCGCTGCGCCGCCACCTTGCCGATGTCGCTGATGGTCCCACCGCCCACGGCGACCACGGCATCGGCGCCGTCCGCAGCCCGGGACGCGTCGTCGAGGACCTGCTCGACGACGTGCAGCTCCTGCTGGCCGTCGTCGAGGACCGTCCGCTCCACGTCGAACCGCTCCCGCAGCTGGTTCTCGACGAGCTCTTTGAGATCCTCCCCCGATCGGAGGATGGGCGTGCGGTCGACCAGGAGGGAGACCCGCGGCCGGTCGCCGGCAGGGCTCGACCGGCCGGCCGCGGCGAGCAGCTCCTGGACCGTGCTCGAAACGGCGGAGACGGCGTTGCTGCCCAGGAGCAGCCGCTGGAGGCCGCACGGCGGCAGCTCGTGCTGGGGGTCGATCTCCCGCAGGAGGGACTGGACGGGTTCGACGGTGTACGTCTGCGCGGACATGGGGTTCTCCTTCGTGGGGGAAGCGGGACGGGTCAGGTGGACTGCCGGGCCCGGCTGGCCCTGTCGGTGAGCACCGCGACGATGATCGCGATGCCGATGACGACCGGCTGGAGGTTCGGGGACACGTTGAGCAGCGACATGCCGTTGTTGAGGACGCCGATGATCAGCAGTCCGATGAACGTGTTCAGCATGCTGGCCGAGCCGCCGGAGAGGCTGGCGCCACCGATGACGACCACCGCGATGACGTTGAGCAGGTCGGCCGTGCCCGCCGTGGGCTGCGCGGAGTTGAGCCGCGACCCCACGATCATCCCGGCGAAGGCCGCGAGGAAACCCGCGATGACGTAGACGCCGATCCTGAGCCGCACGACGTTGATGCCGGACAGGCGTGCGACCTCGGCGTTCCCGCCCACCGCGTAGAGCGCCCGGCCGCTGGGGCGGAACCGCAGCCAGAAGGCGGCCAGGAGGTAGACCGCCACCAGGATGATCCCCTCCAGCGGCAGACCGAGGACGTCAGCGGTGGTGATGGACAGGAACCAGGAGGGGAAGCCGGTGATCGGGTTGCCGTTGGTCAGGTAGAGCGCCAGGCCTGCGGCGATCGACATCGTGGCCAGCGTCGCGACGAACGGCTGCAGGCGACCGTACGTCCAGAGCAGGCCGTTGAGCAGTCCCACGGCGGCGCCCACGGCGAGGCCGATGACGACGCACAGCGAGAACGGCAGCCCCTGGTCGCGGAACAGCCACGCGGTCGACATGAGGGACACGGCGAGCGTCGAGCCGACGGACAGGTCGATGCCGCCGACGAGGATCACGAGCGCGGCCCCCACGGCCATGATCCCGATGGACGCGTTCTGGGTGACGATGTTGGTGAGGTTGCGCGAGGTCAGGAAGTACGGCGACATGAAGGAGAGCACCACCATCACCCCGATGAGTCCCACCAGGGGCCCGGGCAGGGCGTGGAAGGCCCTGAGGCCGAGGTGGGCGGCGCGCCGTCCCGGCCCGTCCTGCTGCGGCGGCCCGCCCGCCGGGGCTGAGCCCCTCGTCCGTCCGCGGCCGGATCCCGTGCTGGTCGGCTGGCTGCCGCTGCCGGCGGCCCGGTGGGTGGTGGACATGATTACCTTCCTTCGGCTGGGTCTGAGGTGGGAGCGGCCGGGGGCGCGGCCGCCGCATCGGCCGGAACGGCGAGCGCCATGACCCGCTGGGGGGTGGCTTCGTCCCGGGTGAGCACACCGCGCTGGCACCCCTCGGACATGACCAGCACCCGGTGTGCCAGCCCGAGGACCTCCTCGAGTTCGGAGGAGACGACGACGACGGCGATCCCCGACTCGGCCAGGGACCGGATGATCTCGTAGATGGCCATCTTGGCGCCGACGTCGACGCCGCGCGTCGGCTCGTCGACGATGAGCACCTTGGGGTCCTTGATCAGCCACTTGCCGATGAGGACCTTCTGCTGGTTGCCGCCGGACATCGACCCGACCGGCAGGCTCATGTTGCCGCGGATGTCGAGCCGCTCCCGCTGTTCCTCCCCGATCCGGCGCAGGGTCTTCTCGGTGACGAGGCCCTTGTCCGTCAGCTGTCGTTCCCAGGGGAGCGTGAGGTTCGCGGCCGCGGAGCGGTCGAGGTTCAGCCCCTGTCCCTTGCGGTCCTCGGGCACCATCACCACGCCGGCACGGATCGCGGAGCGCGGGCTGGAGTTGTCCAGGGGGCGGCCGTCGACGATGACCTGCCCCTCGTCGGGCCGGTCGACGCCGGCGATGACCCGGACGACCTCGGTGCGGCCCGCGCCCACGAGCCCGGCCATGCCGAGGACCTCGCCCTCCGCGACCGTGAAGTCGATGTCGGCGAAGACCCCCCGGCGGCCGAGACCGCGGACCTCCAGCACGGTCCTGGTCCCGCTGGGCTTGGGGTCCACGTGCTGGAAGGTGAACTCGCGCCCCACCATGGCGTTGACGAGTTCCTCGTTCGGGACGCCTCTGTCCTGCCAGGCGGCAACCCGTTCGCCGTCGCGCAGGCAGACGATCTCGTCGGCGACCTCGCGCACCTCGTCCAGGCGGTGGGAGATGTAGACCAGCCCCACCCCGTTGTCACGCAGGAACCGGATCCGATCGAGCACGTGCTCGGTCTCGCTCTGCCCGAGGGACGCCGACGGCTCGTCGAAGATGATGTAGCGAGGCCGGCGGCTGATCGCCTTGGCGATCTCGATCTCCTGCTGCTGGCCCATGGAGAGTCCGCGGACCGGGCGCCGGGGATCGAGATCCACCCCGAGGGTCGTCAGGGCGTCCGCCGCCTCGCGGTTCATCCGGTCCCGGTCGATGCGTCCGCCGCGGATGGGCAGTCGGCCGAGGAAGATGTTCTCGGCGACGGTGAGCTCGGGCAGCAGCCGGATCTCCTGGTGGATGAGCACGACACCCTGGCCCAGTGCGTCGGACGGGCCGGTCGGGGCGTAAGACCTTCCGTCCAGGGTCATGCTGCCGCCGTCGGGCTTGACCACACCCGTGATCAGTGAACTCAGGGTCGACTTTCCCGCCCCATTCTCGCCGATGAGGCCGACCACACTGCCGGGCCTGACGGCGAAGTCCACGCCCTTGAGCACGGTGACCCCGCTGTAGGTCTTCGCCAGCCCGGTGCACACCAGGCCATCGGCAATGGGTTGTCCGCTCATGATGCTTCCTGTCGTGTCGTCGGGGCGGTGGAGTGGGTCGTGGGGCGGTGCT
>NZ_JBISWK010000040.1:0-17230 GCF_044462205.1 Kocuria rhizosphaericola
CACCGCCTCAGCGGGTGGCGCCGGTCATCCGAAGGACCGGGCGTCGGGGCCGTAGAAGTCCTCGACGCTGTGCTCGTCGACGTTCTCCGCGTTGATCAGGACCGTGTCCTGCCACTGCTCGGCGGGGATGTCGTCCCCCTCGCCGTTCATGAAGGCGATGGCGTTCTGCACGGCCAGCCGGCCCATCTCGTAGGGCTGCTGAGCCATCGTTGCCTGGGTCAGGCCGTCCTCGATGGCGTCGAACATGGTGGGGAAGCCGTCGATCCCGACGGAGAAGATCTCCCGGCCGGCCTCCCGGGCGGCCTTCGCCGCACCCAGCGCCATGGCGTCGCTCTCACCGAAGACGGCGTCGAGCTCGGGGTTGGCGGTCAGGATGTTCTGTGTCGCCCTGAAGGCCTCCGTCTCGTCCCAGTTGGCCACGTCCTCGGCCACGACCTCGATGCCGGGGTTCTCCTCGAGGGCGTTCTGGCAGCCCTCCGATCGCTGGAGCTCCGCAGTGGATCCGAGGACGCCGCGCAGGATCGCGATCTGTCCCTCGCCGCCGATCTGCTCGAACATCCAGGTGCAGAGGTCGTAGGCCGCCTTGACGCTGTCCGTGGCGATGTAGGTCGCGAGCTCCCCCTCACCGGACTCGGGTCTCTGGTCGACCGCGATGACGGGGATGTCCGCCTGGTTGGCGGCCCGGGTTCCGGCGGCCGCGGCCGTGGAGTCCTGCGAGGTGAAGATCAGCGAGCCGACCTGCTGGGTGATCAGGTCGTTGACCTGCCCGACCTGTGCGTTCGAGTCGTTGTTGGCGGAGGTGATCCTGACCTCGTAGCCCTGTTCCTCCGCCTCGTCCTTGATGCCGGCGACCTCGGCGACGTAGAAGAGGGACTTCTGATCGGCGACGGACACCCCGATCACGGGCTTCTCACCGTTGCCACCGCCCTCGCCACCGGCTGAAGGATCGGTGCCGCAGCCGGCGAGGAGTCCGGTGGCGAGCGTGAGACCGGTGAGGGCGGCGGCGGTGCGCGTCATCCTGGACCGTGCAGTCATGGCGTGTTCTCCTTCTGGCTCTCCCCTGGACGTCATGACGTCTCCAGGAATGATTTTTTATACTGAGACCGGTAAATATGCTGAGCGAGAGTGTCGCGATCCGTCCCGAGAGGGGCGGCGGGCTCAGCGGCCCACCGCACCCGGTGAGGATCCGGACCGGGATCAGTTCAGGCGGCTCACCACTTCCCGGACGAGCGGCCAGACCTTGGCGACGGAGGTGTGGTTCACGGACTCCTTCGGGGAGTGGAGGTCGTGCAGCTCGGTGCCGATCGAGATGGTGTCGAGACCCGGGACCTTCTGGCTGAACATCCCCAGCTCGAGGCTGCACTGCGACACGTGGACCTCCGGCTCCTCGCCGACGACGTCCCGGTACGCCTGGGCCGCTGTCGCCAGGAGGGCGGAGTCCGGCTTGTAGGGGAACTCGGGTGCGTCCAGTCCGTACTCCTCGACCGAGACCCCGCCGCCGGCGAGGGCCGCGAGGGCCCGGACCCGGTCGAGGATCTCGTGCTTGCGCGTGGTCACCGCGGCCGTGATGGTCGACATGAGCCGAGCACCCTCTGCGGTGGTTCGCACGGTGCCGAGGTTGTTCGAGCTCTCGACGACACCGGGAACCAGCAGGTTCCAGCTGAGCACCCCGTTGGGGATCAGTGCGGTCAGCCGCGCGAAGCGGGCTCCCGCGTCCGCCGAGAAGACCTTCTCGGGTGCGTCCACGGCGTCGAGCTCGAGCCGGATCCCGGGGTCGGCCCGCTGGTACTCGTCGCGCAGCGCCTCGGCGAGCTGCGCGACGACCGCCTCCACGCCCTCGACGTCCTCGGGCCGGAGGGCGAGCACCGCCTGGGCATCGGCGGGGATGGCGTTGTTCTGGGCGCCGCCGTGCGGAGCGCTGACGCGGACGTCGTGCTCCGCCAGGATCGCGTTCAGCGCCCGGGTCAGGACCAGGATCGCGTTCGCCCGCTCCAGGTGGATGTCGAACTCGCAGTGGCCGCCGGCGAGGCCGCGCACCTTCAGCAGCCGGGTCTCCGTGTGCGTGTCCGGCGCCGGCTCCCACTCGGCCGGGACGTCGACGGTGAAGGTGATGTCTCCGCTGCAGCCCGCCAGGATCTCCTCGTCGGTGATCCAGTTGAAGTCGATCATCCGCCGGCCGGTCAGCCTCGAGGTGTCGAACTGGGCCGCACCGACCTTGCCCTTCTCCTCCATCGCCGTCAGCACCGCTTCGAGCGGGGGGTGCGGAATCTCGCCGGAGTCCAGCAGCGCGAGGATGTAGGAGACGCCGATCCCGTTGTCGGCTCCGAGCGAGGTGCCGTCGGCAGTGATGTAGTCGCCCTCGACGACGAGCCGGAGGGGGTCGTTCTCGAAGTCGTGTGTCACCCCCTCGTCCTTCTCGCACACCATGTCGAGGTGGCCGTGCAGGATGAGCGGGGGCGCGTCCTCGAGCCCGTGCTGGCCGGGCTTCCGCACGAGCACGCAGTGCATCTCGTCCTGCTCCGCTTCCAGGCCGCGCTGCTTCGCGAACTCGACGACCCAGTCGGCCACCCGCTTCTCGTTGCCCGAGCCGCGGGGGATCTCGGAGAGGATCTCGAAGAAGCTCAGCACCTCGCGGGGCTGCAGGGATTCCAGAACAGTCATGGTCTTCTCCTTCTCTCGCGCCGGCCCGGGCTCCTGCCCGCTCCGGTCTTCCTGTCGGGGTCCGGCGACCGCCGGACGTGCTACTTGACGATGCGGTTGCGGTTGCGGCCCATGGTGAGCGCGACCGCGATGATGATCACGAGCCCGTAGACGAGGCTCTGAGCCTGCGACGTGACGCCGACCGCTGCGGCGGCGATCGGGGTGAGGGCGATGGTCAGGGCTCCGAAGACGACGTTGACGGGGTTGGTCACACCACCGGTGATGGCCGTTCCGCCGACCATGGCCGCCGCGATGCCCGGGATCAGCAGGTCGCTGCCCAGCCCGAAGGAGGACGCGGCCCCGGCCTGGGCGATGATCATGACGCCGGCGACCCCGGCCAGGAAGCCCGAGATCGTGAAGGCGACGACCTTCAGGAGCCTCGTGCGCAGGCCGGAGAAGAGGGCGCCGGTCTCGTTGAGGCCCACGGCGGTCATGCCCTGTCCGACGCGGGTGAAGCGCAGCACGGCCCACAGCACGACGGCGAGGACGACACCGACCCAGAACGCGGTGGCCAGGCCGGCGAAGGCCGTCCCGAACAGGGGCCACAGCAGCTCGCTGTTGCCCGTGGCGTAGACGGTGGTCGCGTCGCTGGCGAGCAGTGACGCGGCCTGGACGATGCCGAGGGTGCCGAGGGTCAGGGCGAAGGAGGGAACTTGCGCGAAGGCGACGAGCAGGCCGTTGATCGCGCCGATCACCGTGACCAGCCCGATGGAGACCACGAGACCGCCGCCGGCCAGGGGGCCCAGCGTCAGGGCGAGGACGATCGCCGAGAGGATCGCCATCGCCGCGTTCGAGAGGTCGATGGACCCGACGTGCAGCACCATCGCCTGCCCCAGGGCGATCAGGAGGATCGAGGACGCCTGGACGGCCAGGATCTGGAGCCCGCCCCCGCCCACGAAGGCCGGCTGGAGGGCGGCCACCACCGCGAACAGAGCGATGAAGACACCGAAGGGACCGACGGTCTGCCACAGGTTGCGGGGACGGAACCGGCGCGGCCGGTCCTTGGTTTCGGGCTTCCCCGAGTCCGGGGCGGGCGGGCGGTCCAGGGTTGCGTTCGTGGACATGGGATCACACCATCTTTTCGAGCAGGTCGAGGGAGGACGGGGAGTCGACGGTGAGGTCGAACCGCGCCGTGACGTCGCCGTCACGCATGACGAGGATCTGATCGCCCATCTCCAGGGCTTCCTCGAGCGTGTCGGGCAGGAGGACCACAGCCGCACCGGCATCGAGCGCGGCCCGGATCTGTGCGTTGACCGTCTCGGCCGCCCCCGGGTCGAGGCCGCGGAGAGGGTGGTCGAGGACGAGGATCTTGAGGTCGTCGGACAGCAGCCACTTGGCCATCACGACCTTCTGCTGGTTGCCGCCGGAGAAGCGCTCCAGCTCCAGGTGAGGGTTCCGCGGGCGCACGTCGAGTCGCTCGAACCACTCCTCCGCCAGTCTGGTGCGCGCGCGCCGGCTGAGGAGTGGACCGCGCTTGGTGGCCGAGGGATGCGCGAGCACCATGTTCTCCGCCGAGGTCATCCCGCCGACCATGCCCTCGACCTTGCGCTCAGCCGGCACGTAGGCCACGCCGCTGCGGACGGCGCTCTGCACCGACCAGGAACGGACCTCCTTGCCCTCGACCTCGATGCTGCCCTCGTCGAAGGGCTCCGCCCCGAAGACCGCCCGCGAGACCCCCTCGCGGCCCGAGCCGAGGGTCCCGATGATGGTGACGCACTGCCCGGGGGCCACCGCGAAGGACACGTCCCGGTAGGCCCCCTTGCGCCCCAGGCCCTTGACCGAGAGCACCGGTTCCCGGGCTCCCGAGCGATCCTGCTCCGGCCGGGGCGCCGCCTTGGACTCGTGCCCGACCATGAGCCGGAAGAGCTCGTCCTCGGTCACCGTGTCCGTGGTCCGGTCCGCCACGACCTCACCGTGGCGCATCACCACGATGCGGTCGCAGATCCGGAGCACCTCGTCGAGGCGGTGGGAGACGAAGATGACCGACCCGAGATCCTTCAGGTTCCTGATCTCCCGCTCAAGGATCTCCGTCTCGTTGCGCTCGAGGACGGAGGTGGGCTCGTCGAGGATCACGAGAGGCGCTGCATCGACCATCTGGTCCACACGGATGGCCCGGGCGATCTCCACCATCTGACGGTCGACGAACGAGAGGTCGCTGACGACCGTCCGCGGGTCGATGCTCACCCCGACCCGATCGAGGATCTCGGCGGCCTCCCGGTTCAGCCGTCCCCAGCGGTAGACGCCGAAGCTGGTCGCGTGGTCCCGCGAGGACACGGCGTTCATGGCGATGTTCTCGGCGACGGAGAGGTTGGTCAGCAGCGACTGCTCCTGGTGGACCACGCCGATGCCTGCCGCCACGGCATCCTTGGGCCGGCGGAAAGTGACCTCCTTGCCGTTGGCCTCGATCACGCCCCCCTCGTCCGGCTCGTGGATGCCCGTGAGGATCTTCAGCAGGGTCGACTTCCCCGCGCCGTTCTCCCCGATGAGCCCAACCACTTCGTGGGGGGCGATCTCCAGGGAGATGTCCTTGACCGCCCGGACCGGCCCGAACGTCTTGGAGACGTTGCGCAGCCGCAGGATCGGGGCGCTCTCACTGCTCGTGCCAGCACTGTGGCTCACTGTCATGGTCATTTCACGATCCTCAGTCGACTGCGGTGCGGCCAGGCGGCCGCGGTGATGGCGATGATCAGGACAGCGCCGGAGACGGCGGACTGGACGTTCGGGCTCACCCCGCTGAGGATGAGTCCGTTGTTCAGGACGACCAGGAGGATGACACCCAGCGCGGTGCGCATGATGCCGCCCTTGCCCCCGCCCAGGGACGTGCCGCCGATCACGACGGCCGCGATGGTCAGGAACAGGGTGTTGACGCCGATGGTCGCCGACCCGGCGCCCAGCTGCAGGCTCGCCAGCACCCCGGCCAGGGCGCTGCACGCACCGGCGACCACGAAGACGTAGATCTTGTACCGGCTGACCGGCACGCCGTTGTCCCTGGCGATCTGCTCGTTGTTGCCGATGGCGTAGGCGTAGCGCCCGACCCGCGTGAAGCGCGCCACGGCGACACCGGCCAGGACGACGAGCGCGGCCAGCAGGAACTGGTTCGGCAGGCCCAGGGTCAGCTCCCTCGGCCACTGCTTGAGGTCGGCGTCGGACAGGAAGGGGATGGCCGCGCGGCCGAACAGGACCGTGGCGACCCCGAGGCCGATGAACCACACCCCGAGCGTGACGATGAAGGTCGGCACCTTGAGCCGGGTGTGGATGAGGCCGCTGAGCAGGCCCAGTGCCATTCCGACGAGGATTGCGATGGGAATGGCCCACCAGCCGAGGTCGGCGGTCGCACGGCTGTTCGCCGAGAGGAGCACGAACGTCATGCCGGCCGCGCCCATGACGCCTTCGATCGAGAGGTCGATGGAGCCCATCAGGATCACGAGCGTCGCGCCCACGCCGAGGATCAGCGGCAGCGCGGCCTGGTTGAGAATGGTGCGGGCGTTCGACACCGAGGCGAACGCGTCCGGGTTGAGGGCCGCGAACACCACGATCAGCACGATGAGGGCGGCGAGCTCTCCGAGGTTCCTGAGTTCGAGCCGGCGACGGGCCGGCGTTCCGTGCTCCCGCTGCCGCGGTCGCGTCGCTGTGGCCTGTTGCTCCACGGTGATCTCCGTATCAGTCATGGCTTCATCTGGGTTTCTGAAGGTTCGCTGTCCGTCCGGCCGCACGCCGGTGGCTCACCGGGGCGCGGCCGGACGGGGTGCGGGCGACCTGCTTACGGCATCTGCTCCGGGCCGGCGCCGACCAGCGGGACCGGCTGCACGTCCCAGGGACCGTTCTCGATCAGCGTGTCGATCCAGCCGTCGATGTCCTCGTCGTACTTGGTGAACTCGTCGAGGTTCTCGGGGGTCACGCACTCCAGCTGGAAGAGGCTGTTGCGCTGCTCCGCGGGCAGCTCGGACGGGTCGATCTCACCCGTGGCGGCCAGGTAGGAGGTGTAGAGCCCGATGGCGGCGGCCATGTAGCCGCGGTGGAAGGTCTCGCCGACGATGGCGTCGTTGCCCATGCCGGACTCCATCATGTCGATGACCGGCGGGTAGAGGCCGTCGGAGGCGAACTTCACCTCGTCGACCCGGCCCTCCTTCTGCATCGCCTCGATCGCGCCGATGATCATGGCGTCGTCGGCGGCCCACACCCCGTCGATCTCGTCGCCGTGCTTGGCGATGAGGCTCTGGGTCTCCTGGAAGGCGACCTGCGGGTCCCAGTTGCCGGGACGGACCTCGAGCAGGTTGACGTCCGGGTAGTCCTTCAGGGCATCCTTCAGCCCGGCCACGCGGGTCTGGCTGGTCGTGCTGTCCTGCACGCCTTCGAGGGCGATGATGTTGCCCTGACCGCCGATGCCCTCCGCCAGCATCTCACCGGTGCACTGGCCGCTCTGGACGCCGGAGTGCTTCTGGAACGCCACGAAGTGGTCGCCCTCCTCCGACGGCTCGAAGTTGTCGGGCTTGTTCCACCAGATGGTGGTGTACCCACCCGCGGCCTCGACCGCGTTGACGATGGGGACCGCGTCGGAGCTGGCGACGGTGTTCACCATCATGGCGACCGTCTTGCCCTCGGCCAGGATCGCCTGGATCCGCGAGATCTGGGTCTGGGAGCTGCCCTGGGAGTCGATGACCTCCAGGGGCACGCCGAGCTCCTCGGAGAGGGCCTCGGCGCCCTGGATCATCGAGGCCATGTAGGGGTTCGTGGTGTTGATGACCGAGGCGACCAGGACGACGTCCTCCTTGTCCACCGGCTGCTGATCACCCCCGCCGGCCTGGGGCCCCCCCGTGGTCGTGCAGGCGGACACGAGGCCGAGGACGGCCGTGGCCGCCACGCCGCAGGCCAGCCGCTGGCGGATGTTCTTCTTCGTGGACATCGAGACTCCTTGTGAGCTAGTTCCCTGCGCGACCCAGACCTGTCGAATACTTATGCGCGATCCGCATCACCATTCCCCCAAGTGTGACGAGCGCCACAGGCGGGTGTCAAGACTCACAGAGAATTTATTCACACTCTGCATCTCTAGTGACACACGCGGCCACGGACGGACGAAGAGCCCGCCCGGACGAGGCCGGGCGGGCTCTTCGGAGGGTGGACGTCAGGCGTCAGCGGAACTGGCGGAAGAACGTGGTGACGTCGTCGACGTAGATCCCGGGGACCTCCAGGGGGGCGAAGTGCCCGCCCTCGTCGTGCACGCGGTACTGCTGCAGGTTGAAGTACTTCTCCGTCCACCTGCGCGGCGGCTTGTAGATCTCCCCCGGATAGATGCTGACGGCCGTGGGGGCGCCGACCACCGGGAAGTTCCCGTGGGACGGCCTCCACGGGTTGCCCCGGCACTCCCAGTAGTAGCGGGACGAGGTGCCCCCGGTCTCGGTGAGGAAGTACACGGCGGCCGTGGTGACCAGATCCTCCTTCGGCCAGACCTTCTCGAAGGCCGGGGTGCCCACCCCCCTCTCCTCGAGGCCCCAGAAGTAGCGCTTCTCCGTGATCCACGCCAGCTGTCCGGCCGGCGAGTCGGTCACGAGCGCCGCCAGGGTCTGGGGTTTGGTCAGCTGGATCTCGCCGTAGCCGCTCTCGTTCTCGACGAAGAGCTTGCCGCGCTCGAACCACCCCTCCTCGCCCTCGCCGTACTCGCTCGCGGCGGGCAGGCCGAGGACCGGGTCGTACTCCACCCCCGGAGGAGCGTCCGGATGCTCGAAGAGGTAGTGGCTCATCTGGGCCGGGAAGTGCGTGTAGATGCCATAGACGTCGTCCTGGTACTTGTGGCCGTGCTGCTGCGTGACCAGGGCGCCCCAGTCCCCGCCGGCGACCGCGTACTTCTCGTAGCCGAGGACCTCCTTCATGAGCTTGTTCTCGAGGTCGGCGGTGCGCCACCAGTTCCAGCCGGGCTCGGTCAGCGGCGAGGAGAAGCCGTACCCCGGGAGCGAGATCAGCACGACGTCGAAGGAGTTCGCCGGGTCGCCGCCGTGGGCGGCGGGGTCGGTCAGGGGGCCGATGACCTTGCGCACGTCCCAGAAGGTCCAGGGCCAGCCGTGGTGCAGGAGCAGAGGCATGGGGTTCGACCCCTTCCCCTTGACATGGATGAAGTGCAGCGGGATGCCCATGAGCGTCATCCTGAAGTGGGGCAGCTCGTTCATGCGCCGCTCGACGTCCCGCCAGTCGTACTCCTCGAGCCAGTACTCGACCATCTGGCGGTGGTAGTCGCCGTTGTAGCCGTAACGCCAGTCGTCGTTGGCGAAATCCCGAGGGAAGCGGGTGCGGCGCAACCGCTCGTACATGTCCTCGAGCTTCTCCTCGGGAATGTCGATGGTGAAGTCTTCGACGTCGTGGTCGGCCTTGCCCGTCACGTGAGCCTCCTTGATGGTGACCCGGAGAGGAAGCAGGTCCCGCTGCGGATCGAGTGCCAGGTTAAATATTCATCGTGTGCTACGGTATTCACAGGATGGATGTGGGGCACATCACATGTCAAGGGGCGGACCCGTCGAGCCGGCACCACCGCGGCAGCATCGGCCCCCCACCCTCGAGCGGGAAGCACGACCCTCTCGGCAGGCATGGGCGTCTCCGCGAGACCTCCCTCCCGCCGGAGCCGGCGCTCGAGGCGCCGAGCACGGAACAAGTCCTGACAGAGGAGAACCAGCCATGGCCACCGCCCTCGACAAGTACGCCGACATGAAGCCCGCCTGGGACCACCCGGTCGTCATCGAGTCCCACATCAACGGCGTCCGCACGAAGGAGATGAACCCGAACACGCCCATCACCCACGAGGAGATCGCCGAGGACGCGATCCGCTGCTGGGAGGCCGGAGCAGGAGCGATCCATGCGCACAACACGAGCTTCGACCTGATCGGGCCGGACGCCCACAAGGACTACAAGCGCACATGGGACAGAGTCCTGGAGAAGCACCCCGACATCACGTGGTACCCGACCACCTGCAGCCCTCTCCGCCTGCTCCCGCACGAGCACGGGCTCGAACACGTGGCGTTGCTCAACGAGGACACGAGCGCCCGAATCGCGTGCGTCGACACGGGACTCACCCTGTTCGCCACGGACGTCGACGAGGAGGGCTTCCTCTCCGGCCCGGAGTTCGGGTTCAACTACCAGCGCATCGGCGACCAGATGAAGATGCTCCGGGAGCGGGACGTCGCCATGGTCTTCGGCGTCTACGAGCCGGGGCACCTGCGCCACGCCATGCACTACGTGAACCGCGGCATCACCACGCCCGGGTCGATGTGGGACTTCTACCTGATCGGCGACTACGGCCTGACCGCCATGGAACCCATCGCCACGAACGGCATGAAGCCCAGCCTGGAGAGTCTGTACTACTACCTCACGATGATCGAGGAGGCCCAGGTCAAGTACCCCTGGTACATCTCCGTCTGGGGCCAGGGCGCGTTCGACGACACGGAGCTCCTGCGCCGGGCCATCGAGCTCGGCGGCCACATCAAGACCGGGCTGGAGCTGTTCTACGACCCGGCGCGGAACCCCACCAACCTGGAGCTCCTGCAGCAGGCGCAGGAGATCGCGCGCGAGGTCGGACGGCCCATCGCGACGCAGGACGAAGCGCGGGCGCTGTACAGCATCACCTGATCCGCGAGCCGACCGCGGCGCATGACCGGGGCGTCGCCGGAGACGGGCCGGNCCGGTCGCGAAGCTGACGCCTCGCGACCGGCCCGTCGGCACTCGTGGTTCAGAAGATCGGCTCACCGGCGGGCCCGGAGGGCACACGGTCACCGACGCCGCTGACGGGTTCGCCCATCCAGCTCCGGCACGTCCAGGACCGGGCGCCGTCGGCGGACTCCTCGAGCGCCACCACGCCGGTGTTCTCCAGCGGTCGCTGCTCGAGATCGGCCGCGGCGAGGTTGTCCGTGCGCCGGCTGGTCCAGCACCGGATGGCCGTGCCGTGGCTGACGAGCGCGACCGTCCCCAGCCCGGCCCGCCGGGCGTCCTGCACGGCCTCCTCGACGACTGCGTCGTAGCGGGCGAAGAACTCGTGGCCGAGCTCCCCGCCGGGCATCCGGCGCTCGAGATCGCCGTGGGCCCAGGACAGCACGACGTCGTAGTAGGCGGCGACGTGCTCCGGATCCCCGGAGAGCTCCCAGTGGTTGCCCTGGATCTCGTGGAGTCCGTGCCGCTCCACGGGGGTCAGACCGTGGGCTCGCGCCAGGGGCGCGGCGGTCTGGTGCGTTCGGGTCATGCTCGACACCCAGATGGCACCGATGTCCTCGCGGTGCAGCCCCCCGGGCAGAGCGGCGGCCTGCTGTTCCCCCAGCCGGGTCAGGGATGGGCCGGGGATGCGGCTGTCGATCACCTGATCGGCATTGGACTGGATCTGACCGTGGCGGATGAGGAGGAGGCGCATGCTCCGAGTCTACGCCACTTGACCGATCAGTCATTCGAGTGTGATCGATCGCTCAATGAGGGATAGCATGGGTCCATGCGAACCGAAGAGCGGAGAGAGGGCATCCTGCACCTGCTCGAGACCGGTGAGAGTGTGACCGTGGCCGAACTCGTGGAGAAGCTTGGTGCCTCGGAGGCGACCGTCCGCCGGGATCTCGTGCAGCTCGACCAGCAGGGTGCTCTGCGGCGCACGCACGGCGGTGCACGCCGTCTGGCCTTGCGGGGGGTGACCACGCCGTTCGCCGCGCGCACCGGGATCAACACCCAGGGGAAGCGGCGCATCGCCGCCGCGGCCGCCGGCATGCTTGCTCACGGCGAGAGCGTCGTGCTCGACGGGGGCACGACGTGCTTGGAGATGGCTCACCGGATCACGGATCCGAGCCTGCGCGTGGTTCCCCTGTCACTGCGGTCCGCCACTGTTCTCGGTGACGCCGGCACCCAGATCACCATGTGCGGCGGGGACATCCGCCCCGATGAGCTCTCGGCCACGGGGGCCAGGGCGCTGAGCAGCATCTCCGCCATGCGCTTCGACACGGCCATCATGTCCTGCCAAGGATTCACCCTGTCCGAGGGGGTGACCTCCTACGACGGCGAGGACGCCGCCATCAAGGCCGCCGCCGTCCGGTACTCCGGCCGTGTCATCCTGCTGTGCGACAGGACCAAGTGGGGAAGGATCGCGTTCGGCTGGGTCGCCGACACGCGGGATCTGGCCACCGTCGTCACCGACCACGTACTGACCCAGGACGAGTGGGAATCGGTGGCCGAGCTCGGACTGGAGGTCGTCATGGTGTAGCGCCCACGGCGACCAGCACGGCGTGAACGACCCGGCGCTCCACGACCACCGGTGCCGCGCGAGATCCATCCGCTGCTGTCAGGCCACGGAGACCTGGTGGTCAGAGGGCCCGAACGGCGGTGCCTGCCTCGTAGAAGACCTCCGCACGGAGGACATCGACCGTAGACCTCAGTGCGACGGCCTGCATCTCACCGGGCAGTACCGTGACGACCCGATCTGCGCGGTCCGCCAGACGGTGCGCCCATTCGGAGAACTCTCTGCCCGGGGCGCCGCACGCTGACCGTGCGGAGGGACCGGCCGTCGACGGCAGCCCATGGACGTGTACCAGGGTCCCGGCAGAGAATCCCCAGGGACTCTGCAACACCTTGACACCTTGCCGGTCCACGCCGCCGGAGATCACGCCGACATCCTCCTCATCGACTGCCATGATGCTGTCGACCACGGGAATGCCCGGGACGACGACCTCGTCGCCCGCCCCGAGAGCATCGGCCACCGAGTCGAGCAGCTCGGCACTGGCCAGAGCGTGCGACATCCGATGGATCAGCACATTGCTGTGACCGACTGTGCTCGCCAGCTCGGCGCAGTGGGTGAGCAGGGAACGGGCCGCGGTGCCCGGAGGCGCCACCGGGACACGCCGGACCACGATCTCGGACCGCAGGGGGGCGGCCAAGGACTCGTCGAAGTAGGGCAGCGTCGCCTCGTCGGCGAGGACCACCACGGCGTCGATCGACGAGCAACCGGCCAGTGTCCCCAGCACGTGCTCGAAGACCGTGTGCCTCCTCAACGCGGCCGACGTGAAAGGGAGGGCTCCGGGGCGCACATGGTCGAAGGCGGAGGAACAGGGAATGACCGCTACCGTGCCGCTCAGAGCCAGACCTCCGTTGTGCTGGGCACGCCGCCGGTACTGGACCACGGCTGCGTGAAGTACGTCGTGACCCGTCGGCAACTCGTGACGACTCCGGGCCATGCCGTGCGGAACCCTAGCACGTCTGCCCGGAAGCGGCCGGAACCCCGTCGATCAGCACGTGAGCCCGCGGTGCCGGACTCCGCCGCAACAACGGCGAACCCGCCCTCCGGGGAGGGCGGGTTCGCCGTGCTGGACCGTGGTGCGCTCCCGGTCACGGGTCGGTCAGGACGCCAGGATGTCGTCGAGGCGCTTCTCGGCCTCTTCCTCGTCGATCTTCTTGGCGAGCGCGAGCTCGGAGGTGAGGATCTGGCGGGCCTTCGTCAGCATCCGCTTCTCCCCGGCCGAGAGCCCGCGGTCCCGGTCGCGGCGCCAGAGGTCGCGCACGACCTCCGCGACCTTGAGGACGTCGCCCGAGGCGAGCTTCTCGAGGTTGGCCTTGTAGCGCCGGGACCAGTTGCTGGCCTCCTCGGTGTCCTTCGCCTGGAGGACCGAGATGACCTTCTTGAGCCCGTCCTCGTCGACGACGTCGCGCACGCCCACCAGGTCGACGTTCTCCGCGGGTACCTCGATCACCAGATCCCCCTGGGTCACCTTGAGCTTGAGATACATCTTCTCTTCGCCCTTGACGGTGCGGGTCTTGATCTCCTCGATGGTCGCCGCGCCGTGGTGCGGGTAGACAACCGTCTCGCCAACCTCAAAAACCATATGGAAATACCCCTTTCAGAACTTCCATTCTAACACGGTGTAGGATTCGCCGATCCGGGACGGCCGGGGCCCGCGCCCGTCCGATGCGGACGAAGCGTCGGCAAACGGATAAGCTGGCCCGGACATCGTCCTGAGCTCCCGAGGAGTACGCGCCGTGAAGATCGCCGCCCCCAAGTTGCTGCAGCGCGCAGGCCTGAGTGCCGCCGCCGCGGCCGCCCTGCTGTCCACCGCCGGATGCGCCTACATCAACCCGCCGGCCACGACCATGATCTACTCCCCCGCGGACGGCATCGTGGAGCAGGTGGGCGACGTCAAGCTGACCAACGTGCTGATCGTGGCCACCGCGGCCGACGCCGAGGGCCGCGTGCTGGGCACCCTGGACAACGACGGCGACGAGGACGTCACGCTGTCGATGGACGTCGACGGCGCCACCGCCGAGGTGCAGATCCCCGCCAACGGCACCGTGTCGCTGGAGGATGCGGAGCCGGTCGTCGTGGACCGCGCCGGCGCCGATCCGGGCCTCATGGTCGAGACCGAGTTCACCGCCGGGGGCGAGTCCCTCACCGAGCAGGTCCCGGTCCTGGACCACACCTTCGAGCGCTACGCCGAGTTCGTTCCCGGCGGCGCGCCCACCACCCCCGCCAACCCCTCCAACACGCCCGTGCCCCTCGACGAGATGGTGGGCCAGGAGGGCGGTCACTGACGCCTCCCCCCGGCACGCGCGCTCGGACGGAAGGGCCCGGAACCCCCAGGGGTTCCGGGCCCTTCCGTGTCCGGTGCCGCCGCCGGCTCAGCCCTCGAACTTGTAGCCCAGACCCCGCACCGTCACGAGGTGCCGCGGGGCGGAGGGGTCGGGCTCGATCTTGGAGCGCAGGCGCTTGACGTGGACGTCGAGGGTCTTGGTGTCCCCCACGTAGTCCGAGCCCCAGACCCGGTCGATGAGCTGCCCGCGGGTCAGCACGCGCCCGGCGTTGCGCAGCAGCATCTCCAGCAGCTCGAACTCCTTGAGCGGCATGGCCACCCGCTCGCCGTGGACGCTGACCACGTGCCGCTCGATGTCCATCCGCACGGGCCCGGCCTGCACGGTCGCCGAGAGGAGCTCCTCGGGCTCCACCTGCCGGCGCAGGACCGCGCGGATCCGGGCCACCAGCTCCCGGGACGAGTACGGCTTGGTGACGTAGTCGTCGGCGCCGAGCTCGAGCCCGACCACCTTGTCGATCTCGGCGTCCTTCGCCGTGAGCATGATGATCGGCACGGAGGAGCGCTGCCGCACCTGCCGGCAGACCTCGGTGCCGGACAGTCCCGGGAGCATGAGGTCCAGCAGCACCAGGTCGGCCCCGGACCGGTCGAACTCCGCGACGGCGTCCACGCCGTTGTCGACGATCTCCACTTCGAACCCCTCCTTCCCCAGCAGGTAGGAGAGCGGGTCGCTGAGGGACTCCTCGTCCTCGACGATCAGGATGCGGGTCACTGTCGGTCCTCCGTGCTCCCGGCGCGCGCCGCGGGGGCGGCGGGCCGTGGGGTCGATGCCACTGGGCGGGGCGGTGCCGGTTCCGGCGCCGGGCGGGCGGACGCGCCGGGAGCCGGCTGCGCGGCCTCCCCGGGGTCGTCGGCGCCCTCGATCTGGGGAATGCTGAGGGTGAACGTGGAACCGCGGCCGGGCTGGGACCACAGGGTGGCCTCGCCGCCGTGCTGCGACATGACGTGCTTGACGATGCTCAGGCCCAGCCCCGTCCCGCCCGTCCGGCGGGACCGGGCCGCGTCCACGCGGTAGAAGCGCTCGAAGATCCGGTCCTGCTCGTCCTCCGGGATGCCCGGGCCCTGGTCGGTCACCGAGATCTGGGCCATCCCGTCCCGCTCCCGGACGCCGACGCCCACGCGGGTGCCCTCCGGGGAGTAGTGCACAGCGTTGTCGATGAGGTTGCGCAGCGCCGTGACGAGCAGGTCCGGGTCGCCGAAGACGGGCCGGGTGACGCGCCCGCCCACCGCGATCTCGATGCCCTTGTTCTCGGCCGGGAACCGGTTGCGGTCCACGGCGTCGGCGATGACCTGGTTGAGGTCCACGGGGCGGCCCTCGGTGACCACGTCCGCGCCCTGCAGGCGGGAGAGCTCGATGATGTCCTGGACCAGGGCGGTCAGCCGGGCGGACTCCTTGTGCAGGCGCTGGGCGAAGCGGCGCACGGCCTCCTCGTCCTCGGCCGCGTCCTCGATCGCCTCGGCGAGCAGCCCGATGGCCCCCACGGGGGTCTTCAGCTCGTGCGAGACGTTGGCGACGAAGTCGTTGCGGATCGACTGCGCCCGGACGATCTCCGTCTGGTCGTCGGCGAGCAGCAGGATGTACTCCTCCGCGATCGGGGCCACCCGGACGTCGAGCACCACCGCCCCCGTCTGGAACGGCCCGCGGGTCAGCTCGACCCGCCGCTCCTCGATGACGCCGCTGCGCCGGGCCCGGCGGATCATCTCGAGCATCTGATCGTGCACCACGGTGTGCCCGCGGACCAGGCCGAAGGCGTAGGCGGCCGGGGAGGCGCGCACGACGCCGTCGACCCCGTCCACCACCACGTAGGCGCGGCCGATCACCGCGAGAACGTCCGCGGTGCCGTCGGGCAGCGTGGGCTCCTGGACGTCGGCGCGGGCGCGGCGGCCGCGCCCGCTCACCCGGAGGGCGATCAGACCGCTCACCCCGAGGGCGAAGCCGAGCAGACCCGCGGCGACGGCGATGGCAGTTGGGCTCACGGAACCAGCTTAGGCACTCGGGGGCGCGGGGGACCCCGCACGGGGCGTCACGAGCTACAGGTTCAACGAACGTTCATCCTAAGATGAGCGAAAGTTCATTCCTGGCTGTGACGGTGGCGGCGGGTGTGCTCGCACCCGGCCCCCACGTCATCCGTCCCGCTCCGCGCCGCATCCCGGCCGCCGAGGACGTCGCCGCATCTCGAAAGGACCCATCCGTGCGCAAGGTTTTCCAGGCAGAACTCCACCAGGTCGGTGAGGAGCTCATCCAGATCGCGACCCTGGTGCGCGAGGCCCTCGCCCGTGCCAAGGACGCGCTCCTCGACGTGGACATCCAGCTCGCCGAGGAGGTCATCTCCAACGACGCCCGGATCGACTTCCTGCAGAACGACCTCGACGAGCGCTCGATCGACATCCTCGCGCTGCAGAGCCCCGTGGCCTCGGACCTGCGGATGATCGTGGGCGCGCTGCGGATGAGCGCCTCCCTGGAGCGTGCCGGCGACCTCGCCCGGCACCTGGCCCAGGCCGTGCGCCTGCGCTACCCCGAGGCGGTCATCCCCGAGCCGCTCGTGGAGACGTTCACGCGGATGTTCGACCTCGACCTGCAGATCGTGGACCGGGTCATCCAGGTGCTCCAGACGCGCGACCTCTCCCTGGCCGACGACATCTACTCGCTCAAGGGCGAGGTCAACAAGCTGCACCAGTCCGTCTTCGACGCGCTCGCCGCGCCGAGCTGGGACTGCTCGGTGCCCACCGCCGTGGACGTCACCCTGTGCTCGCGCTACCTCGAGCGCATCGGGGACCACGGGGTCTCGGTGACCCGCAAGGTCTCCTACCTCGTGACCGGCGACTGGGTCCCGGCGAGCTCCGACCGCCCGACCGGCCACGGCCACGTGGGCCGGGACGGGGGCGAGTGAGCCCCCGCCCGGGTGCGGGCTGACCCGCACCCGGGCACGAGCAGAGGGGCCGGG
>NZ_JBISWK010000041.1:0-34902 GCF_044462205.1 Kocuria rhizosphaericola
GGGCCCGGCCCCTCTGCTCGTGCCGCGGGAGCCGTCCGGGACTACTTCTTCCCCTGGTCGGCGACCGCCTGGATCGAGCTCGCGGCGGCCTCGGGGTCGAGGTACTCGCCGCCGGCCACGAGCGGGCGGAGGTCCTCGTCCAGCTCGTAGTAGAGCGGGATGCCCGTGGGGATGTTCAGGGCCGCGATGTCCTCGTCGGAGATGCCGTCGAGGTGCTTCACGAGCGCGCGCAGGGAGTTGCCGTGCGCGGCGACGATCACGGTGTGCCCGGCCTGCAGGTCGGGGACGATCTCCTGCTCCCAGTAGGGCATGAAGCGGTCGAGGACGTCCTTGAGGCACTCGGTGCGGGGCGCGTTCTCGACGTCGGCGTACCGGGGGTCACCGGCCTGGGAGTAGCGGTCGGAGTCCTCGAGCTCGGGAGGCGGGACGTCGAAGGAGCGGCGCCAGGTCATGAACTGCTCGTCGCCGTACTCGTCGCGCACCTGAGTCTTGTCCTTGCCCTGGAGCGCACCGTAGTGGCGCTCGTTGAGCCGCCACGAACGCTTCACGGGGATCCAGTGCCGGTCCGCCCGGTCCAGCGCGAGGTGGGCGGTGGTGATCGCCCGGCGCAGGAGCGAGGTGTGCAGGATGTCCGGTGCGATCCCCTTCTCGAGGAGCAGCTCACCGCCGCGGACGGCTTCCTCCCGCCCCTTCTCGGTCAGGTCCACGTCCACCCACCCGGTGAACAGGTTCTTCTCGTTCCAGTCGGACTGTCCGTGCCGGAGCAGGACGAGCTTGTGCGGTGCTGATTCGGTAGCCATGGCGCCATTCTTCCATCCGGGCGAGGACGCGGGACAAGCCGGTGTCCCGGTCGCGTCCCGTGTCGCGCGCTCAGCGGCGGCCGGTCACCAGTTGTTGGGGCCCTTGGACTCCAGGCCCACGGCCGGGCGGACGTCGGCGAGGTAGACGCCCACGGCCGTGCCCGCGATGAGCAGCACGAACAGGCTGGGCCGCAGGAGCAGCAACGTGAAGACCGTGAACGCCAGGGAGCCGCCCGTGAGCGCGAGCCAGAAGCCCTTGGTGCGCTTGAAGGCGCGCTGGAACTGCACCGGCGCCTTGGTCAGGCAGTCCACGAAGGCCCACACGGCCAGGCCGGCGACGACCAGCGCGAGCGCGATGTCGATGAAACGTACGATCAGGAAGACCCAGGGAATGTCCACGCCGCCCAGCCTACCGGTCGATCCCGGACAGGGCGCGGTCGAGGTCCTCCCAGAGGTCCTCGACGTTCTCGATGCCCACCGACAGGCGCAGCAGCGTCTCCGGGACGCTGTGCGGCTCCTCGTGGTGCCGGCGCCGCCGCTCGATCAGCGACTCCACCCCGCCGAGCGAGGTGGCGGGGGTCCACACGCGCAGCGTGTCCACGGCGGCCTCGACGGCGGCGACGCCCCCCGCGGGGACGATCGCCAGGACGGAGCCGAAGCCGTCCATCTGCGCGGCGGCGCGCTCGTGGCCGGGGTCCCCGGGCAGGCCCGGGTAGCGGACCTCGAGCACGGCCGGGTGCTGCTGGAGGCGGCGGGCGAGCTCTCCGGCGCTGGCCGCGGAGCGCTCGACCCGCAGCGCCAGGGTGCGCATCCCGCGCAGCGCCAGCCACGCCTCGAACGGGCCCGGGATCGCGCCGTGCAGGGAGCGGTGCCCCTTCAGCCGGGACCGCAGGGCGGGGTCGGAGGTGACGGCCGCCCCCAGGACGACGTCGGAGTGCCCCGCCAGGTACTTGGTCACGGAGTGCACCACGACGTCGGCGCCGTGCTCGAGCGGGCGCTGCAGGAGCGGGGTGGCGAAGGTGTTGTCCACGCACGTGAGCACGCCGCGCTCGCGGGCCGCCGCGAGCAGCGCGGGGAGGTCGGCGACCTCCAGCATGGGGTTGGTGGGGCTCTCGAGCCAGAGCAGGTCGGCGGCGTCGAGGGCGGCCACGACCTCCTCGGTGTCCGTGACGTCCACGGCCCGGACGGTGAGCATCCCCCGGGACTCGAGGTCCGCGGCCAGGGCCAGAGAGCCCTGGTAGCTGTGCCGGGGCAGCACCAGGCGCCCGCCCGCCGGGACGAGCGCGAGCACCGACGCGACGGCGGCCAGGCCCGAGGCGTAGAGCAGGCCGGGGAGCTGCGCCTGCTCGAGCCGTGCCAGCACGTCCTCGACGTCCTCCCACGTGGGGTTGCTGAAGCGCCCGTAGGTGCGGTTCTGGTCGTCGAGGTCGCCGGAGCCCCGGTACGTGGAGGTCAGGACGATGGACGGGCCGACCGGCGCGTCGTGCTCCGGTGCGGGCCGCCCGCCGGCGACCAGCACGGTGTCCGGGCGGAGGGCGGCGGGGCCGTGGGCGGACGGGATCTCGGAGCGCGCAGTCATGACCCCAGGCTATCGGCCCGCGGCGTCCCCAGCCCGCCCACGATCGGAGGGCGCTGTCCGCGCGGGTGGATAGGCTGGGACCGTGACCACCCGACCGACCCCCGCCCCGCCGCCCGCCTCCGCCGAGGACTCCTCCCCCGCGCCGTCCGGGCGCGGGCTCTTCGTCGTGTTCGAGGGCGGGGACGGCGCCGGGAAGTCCACGCAGGTCGCCCGGCTCGTGGAGGCCCTGCGGGCCGAGGGGCACGACACCGTGCGCACCCGGGAGCCCGGCGGGACCCCGCTGGGCGAGAAGGTGCGCGAACTCGTGCTGGACCCGGCGCACGGGCCCGTCGACGCCCGCGCCGAGGCCCTGCTGTTCGCCGCGGCGCGGGCCGCGCACGTCGCCGAGCTCATCCGCCCCGCGCTCGCCGCCGGACGGACCGTGGTCTGCGACCGGTTCGCCGACTCGTCCGCCGCCTACCAGGGCGCCGGGCGCGGCCTCGGGGTGGACCGCGTCGCGGAGCTCAACGCGTGGGCCACGGCCGGGCTCGTCCCGGACCTCACCGTGCTGCTCGACGTCCCGGCCGGGACGGGGCGCGCCCGCCGGGAGACCCGCGACGGCACGCCGGGCGACCGCCTGGAGACCGAGCCCGACGCCTTCCACGACGCGAACCGGGGGGCGTTCCTCGAGCTCGCCGGGCGGGCGCCGGAGCGCTACCTGGTGCTCGACGCCACCCGGCCGGCCGGGGAGATCGCGGCCGACGTGCGCGACCGTCTCGCCGAGCTCCCCCGCTCCGCCCGCGCCGCGGGGGTGGGCGCGTGAGCGTGTGGGACCAGCTGCTGGGGCAGGAGGCCGTGGTGGCGCAGCTGCGGCGCGCCGCACAGGAGGACCGGCCCACCCACGCCTGGCTGTTCACCGGCCCGCCCGGCTCGGGTCGTTCCAACGCGGCCCTCGCGTTCGCCGCGGCCCTGCTGTGCGAGCAGGAGGACCCCGCCGAGCGCGGGTGCGGGCAGTGCCACGCGTGCCGCACGGTCCTGGCCAGCTCCCACGCGGACCTCACCCACTTCGTCACGGAGAACCCGCAGATCACCATCGAGGAGGCCCGCGAGCTCGTGGTCCGCGCCCAGGACCGGCCCTCGGTGGGCCGCTGGCGCGTCATGGTGATCGAGGACGCCGACCGGATGGTGGAGCGCACCTCCAACGTGATGCTCAAGGCCGTGGAGGAGCCCCCGCCCAACACCATCTGGCTGCTGTGCGCCCCGAGCCCCATGGACGTGCTCGTGACCATCCGCTCGCGCTGCCGTCCGGCCACGCTGAAGGTGCCTGCCGTGGAGGACGTGGCCGAGCTGCTGATCCGCCGGCACGGCGTGCCGCGGCAGCGCGCGGAGGAGAGCGCCCGGCTGGCGCAGTCCCACGTGGGGATCGCCAAGCGGCTCGCCCTCTACGACGACGCCCGCACCCGGCGGCAGGAGGTCGTCTCGATGCCGCTGAAGCTCTCCGGGGTGCCGGACGCCGTGCGGGCCGCGGACCGGCTGCACAAGATCGCCGTGGAGGAGTCCCAGGCGGACGCCGAGTCCCGCAACGAGACCGAGCGCAAGCAGCTGCTCGTGGCCCTGGGCGCCCCGGAGTCCGGGCGGGTGCCGCCGGCCATCCGCGGTGCCCTCAACCGGCTCGAGGCCGACCAGAAGCGCAGGTCCCGGCGGATCCAGACGGACACCCTCGACCGCTTCCTCATCGACCTCACCACCTTCTACCGCGACGTCCTGACCCTCCAGCTGCGCACGGGGTCCACCCTGGTCAACGAGCACCTGTCCCAGCAGCTGCAGGACCACGCGTCGAACGCGACCCCCGAGCGGACGCTGCACCGCATCGACGTGATCAGCCGGACCCGGGACCGGATCCGCACCAACGTCAGCGCGCAGCTGGCCTTCGAGGCCATGGCCGTCTCCCTGCTCTGACCCCCTCTCCATCCCCCCACCCCTCGAGGAGCCCCATGACCCGCCGTGCCGCCCCCTCACGCCGCGTCCTCCTGCCCGCCACGGCCGCGCTGACCGCGGCCGGCCTGCTCCTGAGCGGCTGCTCCTCCCCGGGTGCCGGCGCCACGGGCGAGCCGACCTCCGGGGGCGCCACCGGCGCCGTCGTCGAGGGCAGCCCCGAGGAGCTGGAGCGCTACTACACGCAGACCGTCGTCTGGGAGGACTGCGAGTTCGAGGTGGAGACGAACGGCGCGCAGGACGACCTGCAGTGCGCCGACGTCGAGGTGCCCCTCGACTACACCGACCCGGCCGGGGAGACGACCACCGTGGTGATGTCGCGCCTGCCCGCCCGCGGGGACGCCCGCGGCAGCCTGCTCCTCAACCCCGGCGGGCCCGGCGCCTCAGGAGTGGACGCGATGCTCTACGCGCAGTACACGGTCACCGGCGACGTGCGCGAGGCCTACGACGTCGTGGGCTTCGACCCGCGCGGCGTGAGCCGTTCCGCGGGGATCGAGTGCCTCGACGACGCGGAGCTGGACGAGTGGCGCGCCGAGCCGATGGCCGACCCCCAGGAGCAGCCGGCCGCGCAGATCCGGGAGGAGTACGAGCGGCTCGGCGCCGCGTGCGTGGAGGGCTCCGGCGAGCTCGTGACCGAGATGGACACCGTGAGCGCCGCCCGGGACATGGACGTGCTCCGGGCCGTCCTCGGTGACGAGAGGATGACCTACCTGGGCTTCTCCTACGGCACGCACCTGGGAGCGGTGTACGCCGAGCTGTTCCCCGACCGGGTGGGGCGGCTCGTGCTCGACGGCGGCGTGGACTCCACCCTGAGCGACATGGAGGCCACCGCGGACCAGGCCGAGGGCTTCGAGGACAACCTGCGCCACTGGGTGCAGCAGTGCCAGTTCGAGAACCCGGACTGCGTGGTGGCCGACATCTCCGTGGACGAGGCGATGACGCGGATCCAGGAGCTGATCGCCTCGGTCGAGGAGGAGACCGTGACCGCCGCGGACGGCCGGCGGGTCACCACCACCAACGTGGTCGAGGGCATCCTGGGCCCCCTCTACGCACCCTCCACCTACGAGGCGCTCAACGAGTCCCTGGGCGAGGCCTTCGAGGGCGACTTCTCCGCGCTGCTCGCCCAGTCGGACCGCACGCACGGGCGCAACGCGGACGGCCGGTACACGAGCAACACCACCGTGGCGTTCACGGCCGTCAACTGCCTCGACCGGCCCGAGGGGACCGTCACCACGGAGCAGATGGCGCAGCACCAGGAGGTGCTCGAGCGGGTCTCCCCGACCTTCGGCCCCTACCTGGGCTACGGCGACGCGGCGTGCCAGTCCTGGCCCGCCGAGCCTGCGGGCCTCCCGGAGCCGATCGACGCCGAGGGTGCCGACCCGATCCTCGTCGTGGGCACCACCCACGACCCCGCGACCCCCTACCACTGGTCCGAGGCCCTCGTGGAGCAGCTCGACGACGCCCGGCTGCTGACCTACGACAGCTACGGCCACACCGCCTACACGGCCGGCAACCGCTGCGTGCAGGAGGCCGTCGACGCCTACCTGCTCGAGGGCGAGCTCCCCGCGGAGGGGACGACCTGCTCCTGACCCCGGGCGGCCGGGCCGTGCCCGACCCGCACCACGGTCCCGACCCCGGCCGGCAGCCCGAGCAGCCCGAGCAGCCCGGAGGAGATCAGCGCGCCCGGGACCGCCGCCTTCCGCGAGGTCCGCCCCGACCGGTGCCGGACACGGTGGGGATCAGGCGTGCGCTCTCCATGGCGTCCTGGCGCCGTGGGCGTCAACTCCGCCCGGGCACCGGAGCCCGGACGAGCCCGGGGAGGTCACGGACCGAGTCGACCACCACGTGGGCGCCCGCCGCGCGCAGGGACTCGGCGTCGTGCGCGCCCGTGCGGACGCCGACCACCGCGGCGGAACCGGCCCGCAGCCCGGCCTGCACGTCCGCGGCGGTGTCCCCCACGACCATGACCCGGCGGACGTCGCCGAGGTCCAGCGCCAGCACGGCGGTGAGCACCATGTCCGGCCAGGGCCGCCCGCGCCCCGCGTCCGAGGGACACAGGCTGAGGTCGGCGAGGCCCGTCCAGCCGAGCTGCTCCAGGAGAGTGTTGAGGCTGTGCCGGTTGTAGCCGGTGGCGAGGCACACCCGCAGACCGGCCTCGCGCAGCGCCGTGACGGACTCCTCCGCGCCCTCCACGGGGGTGACCCCCTCGGTGGCCAGCAGCTCGTCGAGGTGGCGCTCGAAGTCCCGGACGGCCTGCCGCGCCCGCCCGGGGTCGGACGCGAACAGCTGCTCGAGCATCCCCGCCTTCGACCGGCCCAGCGTGCCCCGGACGTGGTGGAGCATCTGCCGGAACCGCTCCGAGGCGGGGTCGACGCCGAGACCCGTCACGGTGCGCTCGAAGGCCCGCTCCATGATCCCGTTGTCGTGGAACACGGTCCCGGACATGTCCAGGAAGGCCAGCTCGAGGTCCGGCGCGATGCCGCCGTCCGGGGTGCGCACTGGGCTGCTCCTGTTCCGGGCCGACCGCAGCGGCCCACCCTGTCGTCGTGTCCGTCCATGCTGCGCTCCGGGCCCCCGTACCGATAAGGCCCGGCGGCCGAAGAGCCGGTGAACTCCCGCCCC
Source organism: Kocuria rhizosphaericola (assembly GCF_044462205.1). Taxonomy (NCBI): domain Bacteria; kingdom Bacillati; phylum Actinomycetota; class Actinomycetes; order Micrococcales; family Micrococcaceae; genus Kocuria; species Kocuria rhizosphaericola. The sequence goes on from NZ_JBISWK010000041.1 coordinate 6,976, forward strand.
GCGCCCGGTGCTCCCGATTGGGGGCGCCCCGCCGCTCTCTGCTACAGTTTCACCTGCACTGAGGCCGTCCCGGACGGCCGCGTGCAGGCCTCCTTAGCTCAGTCGGTAGAGCGTTTCACTCGTAATGAAAAGGTCGTCGGTTCGATTCCGACAGGAGGCTCCACGCAGGACGAGGCTCCGGACCCCACTGGGTCCGGAGCCTTTCTCGTCGCCCCCGGCGCCCCGTCCGCTCCGCCGCCGGACCGCCGCCTCCCCCGCGCGGACGGCGCGCACTGGCCGTCACAGTCGCGTCACCACTGGTCAAGGCCCTGTTTGTGGCACGGAACCCGCCGTACGCTGAGGCAACTCCGGGCAATCGGCCACCACGGACGACTTTGGCGGTGCACCATGCAACTCCGTTCCCGACAGCAGCTCTGCACGCTCGTCCTGGCCGGAGCAGCACTGGCCACGTCGGCCTGCGGCACCTCCCCCGATCCTCCCCCGGACGATCCCGCCCCGGCCTCCTCGGAGTCCCCGGACCCGTCGGGCTCCGCGACCCCGCAGCCGAGCAAGTCCGGCGACCCCCCGGTCTCGCGCATCCTGACCTGGCTGCGGATCGGGCCCAACGGAGAGGGCACCCCGCTGTGGTACGACCCCCTGAAGGACGGCAACTGCGGCGACGAGCAGCTGCTCGCGTCCCGGGTCCAGCCCATCCCGCGAGCCGGCGCCATCCTGTGCGAGGCCGCCACGACCAACGACCCCGAGCTGTGGCGGCAGGGCGAGGAGGCACTGGCCGCCGCCCCGGCACCCGGCAGCTGCTGGGAGGAGGAGACCGTGGCGGGCCTGCGGAGGCTGGTCGAGTTCCACCGCCGGGCCCCGGAGGCGGTCCCCGACCTACGGGTCCCCGACGGCACGGCCTGCCCCCTCGTCCTGGAGAGCCTCGTCTCTCCCCTGGCGCCCGGGGTCGAGGGCCTGGAGATCCCTGTCTCGACCTGCGGCGGTGCCCCGGTCTTCCTGCAGGGCAATCTCGAGTGGATGCCGCCCGAGGGCATCCGCGCCGTGACGGTGGGCGCCACGGAGGTGCCGGTGCAGGAGGGCAACGGGAGCCTGTTCTTCCGCGCCCCTCCCTCCGACGTGACCGGCCACGTCCCGGTGTTGGTCTCGGACGCGGACTGGCCCGTCAGCGGTCTGGCCCACCTCGTCTACGAGGTACCGGCGGCCGCCTGTCCCAGCCCGCTGCCGACGGCCACGCCGACGCCCGCACCGTAGGAGCCACGGTGGCGGAACAGGGACCGGACCAGCCCCCGCTCTGGACGCGCCTGGTGCAGGCGGTCTCGGAGCTGGGCTTGTCGGTGAGCCTGCTCACGGCACTGCTCGTCTACTACGGCTGGGTCCGCGCCCGCGCCCAGGCCCAGGTGATGGGCCTGGACGTGAACCTCTTCGACTACACCACCCAGGACTACCTGCTGCTGAGCATCAGTTCCCTGTACTCCCTGCTGATCTGGGTCGCCGTGGCCGTGCTCGCCGGGGTGTGGGCGGACCGCCGGATCCGCGAGCACGTCGATGCCCGTGTCCGCAGGTCCGGGAACGCCCCGGTGGCCCGGTGGGCGCGCCGGGGGACGTGGTTCTTCATCGGCCTGGCCGTCGCCGGGTGGGTCCTGGATCGCGCCGTTCGGGGACAGCGAGAGGCCTGGATCATCCCGTTCGCCATGGCTCTGTGCGTCCTGGGCGCCGCGTGGGCCGCCGGACTCCGGCGGCGCGTCACGGCTCGTGCCGGACCGCCCGCCGCACCGCGCGGGCAGCTCCTGAGCGCCGCCGCTCTCGTGTCGGTGGTCGCCCTCCTGGTCTTCTGGGGCGCCTCCGCCGCCGCTGAGGCCATGGGAACAGTCATGGCCTACGACCTGGAGGACGAGCTGGAGAAGATGCCGCGGGCGGTCGTCTACAGCGAGGAACCGCTGCACGTGGGCCTCCGCGGGGTCGGCACGGAGCAGGCGGGCACACCGGACGACCCGCTCCACCGCTACGACGGACTACGGCTCCTCACGCTGCGGGGCGGCCGGTACTTCCTGCTGCCCGAGCACTGGACCGTCGAGGGCAGCGAGGTCCTGGTGCTGCCCGACGACGGCTCGATCCGGCTCGAGTACAGCCGGTGAGCCGTCCCGCTCCGCCCGGTCACCGTCCTCCGCACCGGCCGGCCCGGCCGCGGGGAGGGTCAGGGTGAAGACCGTCCCCTCTCCGGGCGCGCTGTCGCACCGGACGGTGCCGCCGTGGCGCTGGACGATCTCGCGCACGACCGCGAGGCCCAGGCCCAGTCCTGGGATCGCGCTCATCCGGGCGTTGCGGCTGCGGAAGAACCGGCCGAACACGTTCTCGGCGTCCTCCGGGCGCATCCCCATGCCGCGGTCGGCCACCTGCACCTGGACGGTGGCCCCTGCCGGGACCACCCGGACCGTCACCGGCCCGCCGTCCGGGGAGTACTTGATGGCGTTCGAGAGCAGGTTGTCGAGCACCTGGCCCAGGCGCACGGGGTCACAGGGCAGGACGAGGCGGGACGGCGCGTCGACCCGCAGGTCCACCCCCGCCCCCGTCGCACGGACCCCGGCCGCCGCGACGGACTGCTGGACCACCTGGACGAGGTCGGCCTCCACCGGCTGCAGCTCCAGCCCGGGGCCGGCCGTGCGGAGGAGGTCCTCGACCAGGACGAGCAGCTGGTCCGCGTTGCGCTCGATGACCTCCAGTCCGGACCGGACGTGGCCGGGGAGCCGGCCGTCCATGGCCAGGAGCTCGGTGTAGCCGCGGATGGACGTCAGGGGCGTGCGCAGCTCGTGGGAGACGCCGGCCACGAAGTCGTCCTTCGCCTGCAGCGCGGTCACCAGCTCGGTCACGTCGTTGAAGGACAGGACGGAGCCCTCGGTCCTTCCGTCCTCGTCCCGGAGCACGCGGGCGGACACGGAGAGGACCCGCTGGACGGGCGGCTCCCCCGCCCAGATCAGGACGTCGGAGAAGGACTCGCCGCGGATGGCGCGGAGGGCGGGGCGCCGGTCCACCGGCAGCGGCGTCCCATCCGCGTCCGCGAAGACGCGCAGTTCCGCCTCGGCGCCATCGCTCATCCCTTCGGGCAGGGAGAGGTCGTGGATCCGGTGCTGGTGCCGGTTCATGAGCACGTCGTGGCCGTGCTCGTCGATCGCCAGCACGCCCACGTCCACCGTGTCCAGGACGGTGTCCAGCAGCCGCTCCCGCCGCGCGGTCACGGCCAGCAGCCGGCGCAGCTCGGCGTCCTTGGCCTCGAGCTCGGCGTTCTGGCGCTCCATGCTGTTCGACAGCACCTGGACGGTGAGCCCGATGCCCAGCAGCATGAACGGGATCAGCAGCGGAGCCGTCAGCAGCTCCGCGCTCAGCGGCCGGGGCGGGACGAGGAGCGGGATCCACACCATGGCGAGGGTCAGGAGGAAGCCCAGCGGTGCGGAGGCCCGGGGCAGCCGCCCCGAGCCGATGAACCAGATGACGGGCAGTGCCGCCATGATCCCCACCCCGGTCACGGTGCTCTGCGTGCCCTCCCGGAGGAGGGTGATGGGCACGAAGTCCAGGACCGGGACGGCCAGGAACGCCCCGTCGGGCAGCCGGTCCCACGGCACCAGCACGCACAGGACCGTCAGCACGACCGTGAGCGCCAGGGCCAGCTGCACCCGCAGGTCGCCCCGCAGCGGCTCGTGGACGACCCAGATCCCGGCGACGAGCACGACGGTCGTGACGAAGAGCGGCATCTGGCTGAGGAGCACGCGCGAGCGCATCGACAGCTCGTGGAAGCTGATCCGGTCGAGGGAGAGGACGGTGAGCAGGCGGTCCACGAGGAATCTCTTCCGACGAGGTGAGTCACCCCCGGGGGGTCGAGATGACAATTGCAAAGAATAGCGGCTTAATGAGTCCATGACCCCCTCCCCCCAGGGTCGCCGTGCCGTCGTGATCGAAGACCACGCCGACATCCGCAACCTCCTCGCCCAGACCATCGGCATGCGCGGCTTCGCGGTGACGACCGCCGCGACCGGCCTCGAGGGCATCGAGGCCGTGCGCCGGGGTGGCGCCGACCTCATCACCCTGGACCTCAGCCTCCCGGACCTCGACGGGCTGGAGGTCTGCCGGCGGGTCCGGGAGTTCTCCGACGCCTATCTGCTCATGGTCACGGCCCGCCCGGGCGAGATCGACCGGCTGGAGGGTCTCGAGCTCGGGGCGGACGACTACATCAGCAAGCCGTTCAGCCCCCGGGAGCTGCAGGCCCGGATCGAGGCGATGTTCCGCCGGCCCCGCGCCCGGGCGGAGCAGGCCGACGCCGAGGAGCTGCGCCGCGCGGCCGAGGTCCAGCGCAGCCTGCTGCCCGCCGCCGCACCGTCCGTGCCCGGCTACGACGTGGCCGGTGAGTGCCGGCCCTCCCGCAGCGTGGGCGGGGACTTCTTCGACTGGTACACGACCGGGGACGGGCTCCAGGTCTCGCTGGCCGACGCGATGGGCAAGGGCATGGGAGCCGCGCTCATCGCCGCCACCGTGCGGGCCGTGCTCCGCTCCGCGGCCGGGCAGCCGGACATGGAGCAGGCCTTCCGCGACACGTGCCGCCACCTCGAGAACGACCTCGCCCACTCCGACTCCTTCGTCACGCTCTTCCACGCCCGCCTGGACACGGCCGACGGCGTCGTGGAGTACGTCGACGCGGGCCACGGGCTGGGGCTGCACGTGCGCGCGGACGGGCTCGACCGGCTGGGCCCGGGCGGCCCCCCGGTGGGGGCGGTGCCCGGCACGCAGTGGGTGCCCGGCCGGATCGTGCTCGCGCCCGGCGACGCGCTCGTCGTCGTCAGCGACGGCCTCCTCGACGCCTACGAGGACGTCGACGACGCCCTGCGGGCGGTCGCGGACGTGGTCTCCCGCCACGAGGACGCCCAGTCCCTCTGCACCGCCGTCCTCGACCTGGCCAGCGGGGAGGCCCGCACCGACGACGTCACCGCCGTGGTCGTCCGGCGCCGGGCCACCCCGTGAACCGCTTCCTCGTCCGGCTGCTGGTCGTCCTGACCCTCCTGCTGGGCGTCAACTACATCGCCTGGCGCTGGCTCGAGTCGCTGAACTGGTCCGCCTGGTGGATCGCCGTCCCCCTCGTGCTCGCCGAGACGTACAGCCTGATCGACGTCTCGCTCTTCGGGCTCACCGTGTGGCGGCTGAGGCGCCGGGGGGAGGCCGGCGCCCCGCCCGCGGGAGCCACGGTGGACGTCTTCGTCACCACCTACGACGAGCCCCTCGACCTCGTGATGGGCACCGCCCTGGCGGCGCAGTCGATCCGGCACCCGCACAGCACGTGGATCCTCGACGACGGGGCCCGCCCCGAGCTGGAGGCGCTCGCCGCCGAGCACGGGCTGGGCTACCTCACGCGCAGCCCGGACTGGGCCGACCGGCCCCGCCACGCCAAGGCCGGCAACCTCAACAACGCCCTGATGGCGACCCAGGGAGAGTTCCTCCTGATCCTCGACGCCGACCAGGTCCCGGACCCGGAGATCCTGGACCGCACCCTGGGCTGGTTCAACGACCGCAAGGTGGCGCTCGTCCAGACGCCCCAGTGGTTCGTCAACGTGCCCGCCCACGATCCGCTCGGCAGCCAGGCCCCCCTGTTCTACGGCCCCATCCAGCAGGGCAAGGACGGCTGGAACGCCGCCTTCTTCTGCGGCTCCAACGCGGTCCTGCGCCGTGAGGCGCTCATGCAGCTCGGGCTCTCCGGCTACGTCCACGAGGTCGAGCAGGACGTCAAGGAGGCCCTCGCCCGCACGCGGGCCGCCCTGCGGAAGGCGCGACGGTCCCCGGAGGCCGCGAACCCCGTCGTCGCCGGCATGCTCGACGACGTCGAGGCCGCCACCGAGCGGGCCCGCGCCGAGCTGAAGGCCGGCGCCCCCCTGACCGAGCTGACCTACCGGCTGCAGCGGGAGGTGGACGCGGCGGCCCGGCGGACGGTCACCCGGGACTTCTCGCAGATCGAGGCCGACCTCGCCTCGATCGCCGCCCTGGAGCTGCCGCCGGAGGAGAACATGGTGTGGCCGGACGAGCTCGCCTCCGCCGTGGACCGGATGTCCCGCCGCGACCTCTCCCCGCTGGCCGCCGTGGAGCCGGTCCGGGAGGTGCTCGAGGCCGTCTCCGTGGACCGGCCCGGCGAGGCCCAGCCGGTGATGCCGCTGGCGACGATCTCGGTCACCGAGGACATGGCCACCGCGATGCGTCTGCACGGGCTGGGCTGGCGCAGCGTCTACCACCACGAGGTCCTCGCCCGCGGCCTGGCCCCCGAGGACCTCAGGACCATGCTCACCCAGCGCCTGCGCTGGGCGCAGGGCACGGTGCAGGTCCTGCTCCGGGAGAACCCGCTGCTGCAGCGCCGGCTCGGGTGGGGGCAGCGGCTCATGTACTTCGCCACGATGTGGAGCTACCTCAGCGGCTTCGCGGCCGTCGTCTACTTCGCCGCCCCGATCGTGTACCTGGTGCTGGGCATCCTCCCGGTCACGAGCCTCAGCTGGGACTTCTTCGTCCGGTTCGTCCCCTTCATGGTGGTGAACCAGCTGCTCTTCCTGGTGGTCGGCCGGGGCATCCCCACGTGGCGGGGCCAGCAGTACAGCCTGGCCCTGTTCCCCATCTGGATCAGGGCCTGCACCACGGCCGCGCGCAACGTGTGGTTCGGCCGGCCCCTCGGCTTCGCGGTCACGCCCAAGGTGCGGCAGGACGCCGGCCCCGCCTGGCACCTCATCCGTCCCCAGCTGGTGGTGATGGGGCTGCTGGCCGCGGCCCTCGTGATGGGGACCGTCCGGCTGGCCACGGGGCTGAACGAACCGGTGGGAACCCTGGTCAACGTGGCCTGGGTCGCCTTCGACCTGGCGGTGCTGAGCGTGCTCGTCACCGCCGCGAGATATCCGGGCTCCGAGCCCGAGGAGAGGAGTGCCGATGCAGTTCACGGTTGAGCAGAAGCCGAGGTTCGCCCACATCACGGGCACTGGACGGCTCAACATGGTGGGAGCGCCCAAGCTCCGGGAGGTCGTGGCGAAGGTCGTCGACGAGGGCAGCAACCACGTGGTGGTCGACCTCGGCGGCACCGAGTTCATGGACTCCTCCGGTCTGGGCGCCCTCATCGGGTGCCTCAAGCTCGCCCGCCAGGCCGGCGGCGACCTGCGGATCGCGAACGTCCGGCCCCAGGTGCGCATGGTCCTCGAGCTCACCAGCATGCACCGGGTCCTGAACCCCTACGACACCGCCGACGCGGCCTTCTCCGATGACTGAGTCCTCGTCCCGCCGTTCGCGCCGGGGCCCGGCCACCGCCCGGACGGTGGACGCCCTGCACGAGGACCTGGACGCGCTGTGGAACGAGGCCGGGTTCGTGCCCGAGTCCGACCGGATGGCCTTCTCGCTCGCGGTGGTCGAGGCGGCCGGCAACGTGGTGGTCCACGCGGTGCCCGTGGCGGAGGAGCCGATCGAGCTCGCGGTGGACCTGGCCGCGGATCCGCACCGGCTGGAGGCGAGGATCTACGAGATCGGCGCCGCGCCGGCGCACGTGGATCTCACCGGATCCATGGCGCAGGAGCACCACGAGTCCGGGCGCGGGCTCGCCCTGATCCAGGCGCTGGTCAGCCGGGTGGTGTTCGAGCGCCACGGCGACACGAACGTCTGGAAGCTGTGCCGGGAGTGCGGCCAGGACGAGGTGTAGCGCTCTCCCGGGGTCTCTCCGGAGCCACCGCGGAGCCCCGGATCCTGTGTCCCACCGGGGCGGACGTCCCCTGATTTGCGGATGTAAACTGTCGGTCGTGGTGCCTAGACTTTGGTCCAGGACAACACGTCAGGGGGCTCACGTTGTCACCGAGGACACTCGATCAGGGACCGGCTCAGCGCCTCGCCGCGGGGGGACGTCGGCGGCGGGGAGCACGCCGAGCACGCCGGGAGGAGTCGTCATGATCGCCGCGATCATTCCCGCCCACGACGAGGCGACGCGCGTCCAGCACGCGGTCACCTCCCTCCACCGCCAGACCCGCCCGCCGGAGCGCATCCTCGTGATGTCGGACGACTCCACCGACGCCACCGTCGAGGTCGCGTTGCACGCCGGCGCCGAGGTCCTGCTCACCGTCGACAACCGTCACCACCGGGCCGGGGCGCTGAACCAGGCCCTGGGCACCGTCCGGATGGAGCCGGACGACCTCGTCCTGGTCCTCGACCCGGGCGTCCGGCTGCCACCGGGCTTCGTGGCCCGCGCTCTGGCGGCCTTCCAGGACCGCAACGTGGGAGCCGTCTCCGCCCGGTCCACCGCCGTCGGCGGCGCGGCGGCACTGATCCGCTGGCGGGCGCTCGAGGACGTCCACCGGTCGTTCGGCCGCTACTGCGACGAGGGACCCGTGACCGGCCAGATGCGTCTCGCCCTGGACCTCGAGGCCGTCGGCTGGCGCCTCAGCCCGCCAGTGGAGGCCGAGGAGGACGCGCCCGTCCCGGTCGAGGTCGCCCTGGCGGAACCGGCGGCCGCGTGATCCGGCGGCCGCCGCGCCGTGGCGCTCAGTCGCGGACGGCGCGGCCGGCGACGACGGCTGCCGCGCCCGCCAGGACCGTGGTGGTCAGGCACCCGATCGGGATCGGCAGGCAGCACCCGCCCACCGAGACGTTCGTGCCGCGGCGGGTCCGGGTGGAGTAGTTGGGGAAGGGGAGCATCCGGAAGCCGGAACGGCGCCCGGACCCCCCGGCCCGGCGGCCGGGCAGGTCGTAGCCGGGACCGAAACGGCCCGGACCCCCGCGACCGGGACGGCCGAGGGGCGAGCGGGACCAGCGGGCGTCGAACTCGTCGTCGGCCGCGCGGTAGTCGAAACCGGAAGCGTTCATGCCGCCCATCAAACCATCAGCAGGCTGTCGGGTCCACCCCGCCGGCGGCGGGAGCGGTCTCAGCCGCGCTGCAGCAGCTCCCCCGCACGCGCCACGTGCTCCCGCACCGCCTCGGCCCGGCGGACGACCGCGTCCAGCCGGTGGGCCGCGGTCTCGTCGTCGGTGCGCATGAACCGGGCCATGGTGAGGGCCTCCGCGGCCTGGGCCATCGCGTTGCCGGCACGGGAGAGCTCACGGTGGACGTCGTTGAGGTAGCCGCCCGGGGAGGCGGGGATGTCGTAGCTGCGGCTCGGCGCCGTGCGCTGCGCCGCGGCGCACACGGCCCGCACCTCCGGCAGCAGATCGGCGAGCGCGTTGGCGGTGGGCACCACGGACTGCGCGAGCGACTTGTCCGGGAGGGTCTCGAGGATCTGGTGGAAGCGGTCCAGGCCTCGGCGGAACCGGTCGTGGGCGCGGCGCCACACGCCCAGACCGAGCTCGGCCTCGTCACGGCGAGCGGCGCGGTAGTCGCGCAGGAATGCCACGGGCGGTCCTTTCGGGAGGGGACAGTCCATCCTACGGTCCTGCGGACCGCCTCCCGCGCGCGGGGAGGCGGGCGCCCGGGGCACGACGACGACCCGGGGCCGCGTGCGCGGGTGCCGGCGGCCAGCGCGCTCAGGGGACGAGCAGGACCTTGCCGATGTGCGTGCCGGAGTCGAAGTACTCGTGGGCCCGCGCCGCCTCGTCCAGGGGGAAGGTGCGGTCGACGACCGGGCGGACGGCCCCGGACTCGACGTGCGGCCACACGTGCCCCTGCACGGCGGCCATGATGCGGGTCTTCTCCGCGACGGGCCGCGGGCGCAGCGTGGTGCCGATCACGGCGGCCCGCTTGGCCATGAGCTTGCCGAGGTCCAGCTCCCCCGTCCGCCCGCCCTGGGTGGCGATGACCGCGATCCGCCCGCTGGTGGCCAGCGCGTCGAGGTTGCGTCCGAGGTAGGACCCGCCCACCACGTCGAGCACGATGTCGGCGCCGCGCCCGTCCGTGAGCTCCCGCACGCGCTCGACGAAGTCCTCCTGCCGGTAGTCGATCGGCTCCGCACCGAGCTGCCGGGCGGCGTCGGCCTTCTCTGGGCTGCCGACCGTGGTCAGCACGCGCAGCCCGAGCGCCCGGCACATCTGGATGGCGTTGGTGCCGATGCCGCCCGTGCCGCCGTGCACCAGGATCGTCTCGCCCTCGCGGGCGGCGGCCGCCATGAAGACGTTGGAGAACACCGTGGCGCACACCTCCGGCAGCCCGGCGGCCGCCACGAGGTCCACCCCGGCGGGCGCGGGCAGGACCTGTCCGGCCGGGACGACGACCTCCTCGGCGTAGCCGCCGGAGTCCAGGAGGGCGACGACCTCGTCCCCGACCGCGAACCCGGCGCCGGCGGGCACCGCGTCGCCGAGCTCCTGCACCGTGCCCGAGACCTCGAGGCCGAAGACGCTCGAGGCGCCGGGCGGGACCGGGTACTTGCCCAGCCGCTGCATGACGTCGGCCCGGTTGATCCCGGCGGCGCGGACCCGGATCCGCACGCCGTCGGGCGTGATCTCCGGGACGGGGACCTCGGCGACGGCGAGGACCTCCGGTCCGCCGGGGGTGGTCTCGAGCACTGCGCGCATGGTGGGGCCTTCCGGTCGGGGACGACGTGCGCTCCCATTGTGTCGCGGGGTGGGAGCCCGGTCACCCGGCGTCGGCCCGTGGCGAACAGCGGGCCGCCGTGCTCAGCGGATCGAGGCGTAGGCGTCCAGGGCCCGGCCGCGGCTGGCCGGGAGGTCCACGACCGGCTCGGGGTAGCCCACCGAGGGCCCGAGCAGGCCGGGCTCGTGGGGGTCCACGCCCTCGTCGCCGGCCAGCTCGGGGATCCAGCGGCGGATGTAGCGGGCCCCGGGGTCGAACTTCCGGCCCTGGGTCAGCGGGTTGAAGATCCGGAAGAACGGGCTCGCGTCCGCGCCGGAGCCGGCGACCCACTGCCAGTTCCCGGGCCCGCACGCGGGCTCGGCGTCCACGAGCGTCTCCCAGAACCACTGCTCCCCCGCCCGCCAGTCGACCAGGAGGTTCTTGGTGAGCAGGGACCCGGCGACCATCCGGACCCGGTTGTGCATCCATCCGGTGGCCCGCAGCTGCCGCATGCCCGCGTCCACGAGCGGGAAGCCGGTGCGTCCCTCCTGCCAGGCCCGGACGTCGTCGGCGGCCTCCGCCGGGTCCCGCCACGGGAACGCGTCGAAGGCCGGGCGGACGTGGCGCAGGTGCAGGTCCGGCACCTGGTGGAGCAGGTGCCAGTTGAACTCCCGCCACCCCAGCTCGGCCAGGAACTGCTCCAGCCCCGGGCTGCTCCCCTGCTCGGACCGGTGCCGGACGGCCGCGTCCCACACCGCGAACGGGCTGATCTCGCCCCACCGCAGGTGCGGGGAGAGCCGGCTCGTGCCGTCCCGGTCGGGCCGGTCGTGGCCCTCGGCGTAGTCCTCGACGCGGTCCAGGAAGTCGTCCAGCCGCTCCCACGCGGTGGCCTCGCCGGGCGTCCACGTCGCGTCCAGCCCGGCCGTGTGCTCCGGGGAGGGCCGCAGGCCCCAGTCGTCCTGGTCCTCGGCGCCGGCGGCCGCCCCGGCCTCCGCGGCCGTTCCCCGGCCGGCGCCGGGGACGGGCAGCGGCTGCCGGATCTCCAGCGTCCGGAGCGCCTTCCAGAACGGGGTGAACACCTTGTACGGGCCCCCGGCCCCGGTGCGCAGGGCCCACGGCTCGTGCAGCAGCGCGGCCTGGAACGAGTGCGCCTCCACGCCGTGCGCGGCGCACCACTGCTTCACCCCGGCGTCCACGGCGAGCTCGGGCCCGCCGTAGCGGCGGTTCCACGTGACGCCGCCCGCGCCCGTGCGCTCGAGGACCTCCGGGAGCACGTCCCCCGCGGGGCCTCGGCGCAGCACGAGGGGGATGCCCAGCTCCCCGAGGGAGTCCCGCAGGGATCGCAGCGACCCGTCCAGCCACCACTTCGCGGCCGCGCCGAGGGGCCGGACGCCCTCGGACTCCTCGTCCAGGACGTAGAGGGCCAGCACCTCGCCCCGCCGGCACGCGGCCTCGAGGGCGGGGTGGTCCGTGACGCGCAGATCGTCCCGGAACCACACGATCGTCGTCGTCCCGCGGTCGGGGCTCTCGGGTGCGTCCACGCGCTCACCCTAGCCGGGGCTTTGGCGGCGTTCCAGGCGCCGTGGAAGAATGGGCGACGCGCTCCGCCGCCCCACCGGGGACCTGGCGAGCGCGGGGAAGGTTGTCCGAGCGGCCTAAGGAGCCGGTCTTGAAAACCGGTGTGCGGTGACCCCGTACCAAGGGTTCAAATCCCTTACCTTCCGCCCCGTCCGAGGCCCCCGCCGCACCAGCCGGTGGGGGCCTCGGCGCGCCCCGGTCCCGGGACCGCGGGTCAGGACGCGGCCGGGGCCGGGTGCGGGCGCAGCACGGCCTCCGCGACGCAGTCGGCGTCCGCCAGGGTCCGGGCGCCCAGTTCCGCGGACGCGCCGGCCTCCGCGGCGATCGCCACGCCCCACTGGACGGCCGAGAGCTGCAGGCCGAGCACGAGCACGCCGGGCTCCACACCGCCGTCGACGCGCACGGCCCGGTAGGGAGGACGGCTCACGTCCAGCCCGGTGCCGGGCACGGTCGCCACGCCGTCCCGGGTCTCCATCGCCCGGACCCGCACCAGGCCCTCGCGGTGCATCGCGGACAGCAGCGGGGAGATGTTGCGCCGGACGTCGTTGGGCGGGGACATGGCCTCCACGAGGTGCTCGGCCCGGAAGGGCTCGTCCTTGACCCAGGGGGAGCTCGCCACGAACCGGCCCTCCTCCTCGTCCACGAGGAACTGCGGGTCCGGGCCCAGGAAGCGCACCACACCGGCCCGTGCCAGCGCCGCCAGCTGCTGGGTCCGCAGCACCGGCGGCCCGGCGGCGAGGCCCTCCACGAACGGCTCGAACGAGCGCCGCAGCTCGTCGGTCCAGGAGGCGTCGCTGATCCCGAGGTCCGCGAGCACGGCCTTGAGCACTGTGCGCGCGGCGTTGAGGGAGGCGATCGCCATCTGCAGCGGGTCGTCCTCACCGGCCAGCGCACCGTGCACGTCCCGGTCCAGGTGGTGCACCACCGCCGCCGCGTACTCGTCGTGGGAGTCGAAGCTGAGCCCCTCGAACGGGCGGGCGAGCCGGATGGCGTTGAGCTGCCGTCCCGGGACCACCGCGGACGCGATGAGCCGCTCGGCCCGGGACGTCCACGGGCCCTCCGGGTGGTCGTCCCCGGTGCTGAGCACCGCGTCGAAGCGCGCCAGGAACTCGTGCGGGTCGGTCTCGAAGGCGTCCGGGGCGATCCGTGCCAGGACGGTGTAGTAGTTCCACTGGGCGTCCTTGCGGATCAGCGGATACAGGTCCGTCTCGAAGGACAGCGGTCCCTCCGCGCGCGCCGCGAGCGCCCGCACGGCGTCGAGGGTGAAGAACCGGGTGACGAGGGAGGACGCGTAGTAGCCCTCGAGCACGGCCTTGGAGCGGTACGGGGCCCCGCGCCGGGAGCCGGCCACGATCACGGGCTCCCGCCCGGACGGGTGGTAGACGAAGCGCTCCCCCTCCTGGGTGTAGATCCCGCCGCGGCCCTCGGTGACCTGGGCCAGGACGTCGCAGAAGTTCAGGCCCATGCCGCGCACCAGCACGGGGCGCCCGGCGGGCAGGTCCTCCCAGTGCACGTCGGCGGGCACGGCGGGCGGCCAGTAGGTCAGCCCGAGCTCGGCGGCGCCGTCCACCAGCTCCCGCTGGTCGGGGCGCAGATCGGCGTCGAGGTGGCCCAGGGCGAGCACCACGGCGTCCGCCGGGAGGTTCTGCCCGCCGCTGATCTCCACGTCGTAGCGGTGCCGGGCGTGCTCCCGCACGTGCACGCCCACGGCCTCGGCCCGGTGCACGGCCAGCTGCACCGAGGCCGGGAGGGCGTCCTGCAGCGTACGGAAGACCCAGGAGAGGTAGACGCCGTACACCCGCCGGGAGGGATAGGACTGCGGCGTCATCCGGGTGAGGTGCGCGGCGTCGTCGGGGTCCACGGCGATGGTCCCCGCCACGGCCGCGAGCCGCCAGTGCTCGAAGCTCATGTTCCGCAGCGGCTCGAGCGGGTCCACGGGCAGCACGCCGTCGTCGGCGATCACCGTGGGGAACACCGAGGGCGTGTTCATGAGGTACAGCGGGGACTGGTTCGTGCGCCACACGTGCCCCGGGCCGGGCGGGAAGGGGTCGACGACGTCGATGCGCACCCGGGTGCCCGAGGCCGCCGCGCGCGCCGCGAGCCGCTCCACCACCGACAGCCCCCGGGGGCCCGCCCCGATCACCGTGACCCGTCGTTCGCTTCCTGGCCTGCCCGCTGCGCTCATGACCCTCAGGATATCGACCCGCGCGGCGGGCCACGGGCACGGCGCTGCGCCTACGATGGCGGTCATGACCGAGACCGCGCAGACCGACGCCCGCCCGACCGCCGAGCAGCCGCACGACGAGCACCTGTGGCTCGAGGAGATCACGGGGGCCGCGCCCCTGGAGTGGGTCGCCGGGCAGAACGCGCGCACCCTGGCCGCGCTCGAGGGCCCGCGGCTACGGCGCCTCGAGGCCGACGTGCTCGCGGTCATGGACTCGACCGAGCGGATCCCCATGGTCGCCAAGCACGGGCCGCACTACTACAACTTCTGGCGCGACGCCGAGCACCCGCGCGGCGTCTTCCGCCGCACCACGTGGGAGTCCTGGCTGAGCGAGGACACGGAGTGGGAGGTCCTGCTCGACGTCGACGCGCTCGCCGCCGAGGAGGGCGTCGACTGGGTCTGGGGCGGGGCCCGACTGCTGCGCCCGCAGTACACCGGCGGTCGGCACCGGCGGGCGCTGCTCAGCCTCTCCCCCGACGGCGGCGACGCGAAGCGGGTGCGCGAGTTCGACCTCGACGAGCGCCGGTTCGTGCCCGGCGGCTTCGACGTCCCCACCGCGAAGTCGAGCGTGACGTGGGTCGACGCCGACACCCTGCACGTGGGCACCGACTTCGGTCCCGGCTCCATGACCACGTCCTCCTATCCCCGCACGGTCCGCGTGCTGCGCCGCGGACAGGACCTGGCCGAGGCCCGGCAGGCGTTCGAGGTCGCCGAGGACCACGTCCAGGCGGTGCTCGTGCGCGACCACACCCCGGGCTTCGTCCGGGACGTCGCCGTGGACGTCGTGGACTTCTTCGCCTCCCGCACCTACCTGGTGCGCGACGAGGAGCTCGTCCACGTCGACGTCCCCGACTCGGTGACGGTGGACCTGCACCGGCAGTGGCTGCTGCTGCGCCCGCAGGAGGAGCTGGCGCTGGACGGGACCGTGCACCCGGCCGGGTCCCTGCTGGCGGCCGGGCTCGAGGCGTTCCTGGCCGGGGACCGGTCCGTGACCCCGGTGTTCGTCCCGGACGAGCACACCTCCCTGCAGTCCTGGTCCTGGACGGCGGACCGGCTGATCCTCAACCTGCTGCGGGACGTCTCCTCCGTGGTGCGGGTCGCCGAGCCGGGCCCGTGGACCTCGTCCGAACTGCCTGGGGCACCGGCGCTGCACAGCGTGGACGCCTACGCCGTCGACGACGAGGACCCGGAGGCGGGCAACGACTACTGGCTCGTGGCCACGGGCTTCCTCACCCCCACCACCGTGTCCCGCGGCACCGTCCCGGCCGGCGGCGGGGCGATCGCCCCGCCGCGCGTGGCGAGGACCGCGCCGGCGTTCTTCGACGCGGCCGGGCTGTCGGTCGAGCAGCACTTCGCGGTCTCCGCGGACGGCACCCGGGTGCCCTACTTCCAGGTGGGCCCCTCGGACCTGGTCCTCGACGGGAGGAACCCGACGCTGCTCTCCGGCTACGGGGGCTTCGAGGTCTCCCGCACGCCCGCCTACTCCGGGGCCCTCGGGCGCTCCTGGCTGACCCGCGCCGACGACCCCGGGCGCTCCGGGGTCTACGTCCTCGCCAACATCCGCGGCGGCGGCGAGTACGGTCCGGCGTGGCACCGGGCCGCGCTGCAGGGGAACCGGCACCGGGCGTACGAGGACTTCGCCGCCGTCGCGGCGGACCTGCAGGCCCGCGGGGTGTGCTCCCGGGCGACGCTCGCCTGCTCGGGCGGCTCCAACGGCGGGCTGCTCGTGGGCAACATGCTCACCAGCTACCCCGAGCTCTTCGGCGCGGTCTCCTGCGGGGTGCCCCTGCTGGACATGCGCCGCTACACGAAGCTGTCGGCGGGCTACTCCTGGATCGCGGAGTACGGCGACCCGGACGACCCTGAGCAGTGGGAGTCCGTCCGCACGTTCTCGCCGTACCACCTGCTGGAGGAGGGGCGGGACTACCCGGCCGTCCTGTTCTGGACCGCCACGAGCGACGACCGCGTGGGCCCCGTCCAGGCGCGCAAGGCGGCGGCGCGGATGCTCGGGATGGGCTACCAGGACGTGTGGTTCTACGAGGCCACCGAGGGCGGGCACGCGGGCGCGGGCGACAACAAGCAGGCCGCCCGCCTGCACGCGCTGTCCCACGAGTTCCTGTGGACGGCGCTGCACCGGGGCTGAGCCCCGGCGCGGGTCAGCGCTTCTCGCGGTCGGGGACGATCCAGCCCATCACGATGGAGACCACCCCGATGATCAGGGTGGCGAGCACCGCCGTCCAGAGGAAGGAGTCGATCTCGAGCCGCAGCGGTGTGAAGGAGCTCAGCCAGGACGTCAGCCACAGCATCGCCGCGTTGACCACGATGGCGAACAGCCCGAGGGTCAGGCACGTGATCGGCAGGGACAGGACGGTCAGCACGGGGCGCACGACCGCGTTCACGACGCCGAAGACCAGGCCGACGAACAGGTAGGCCAGGACCGACGCGGCGGTCTCGCCGCCGACGGCCGAGACGACGGAGGGGTCCGCGGCGATGCCCATGCCGGGCAGGATCCAGGCGGCCACCCAGATGGCGAGTGCGTTGACGAGGACGCGGAGCAGGAACGGCATGGTCCCATCCTGTCAGGAGCGGCGGGTGACGGCGGCCCAGCCCACGACCGCGGCGGCGCCGCACAGTGCCAGGCCCAGGGTGAGGGCGATCCGTCCCGCGTCGACGGCGGGGCGCCACGTGACGCTGTCCCCCTGGACCACGTAGACCCCGGCCGGCTCGGCGCTCACGCCGTAGCCCACCCCCGATCCGCTGCCCGAGCTGTCCTTCTCCTCGCCGGAGCCGCCGCCACCGCCGCCCCAGCCCCTGACACGGGCGACGGGCACGACCGTGGTGCCGTTCACCTCGTAGGCCTCGCCGAAGACCCGGCGCACGGTCACGGCGTCGACGGCCTGCTCGAGGACGGAGCGGTCCGTGATCCCCGCGCGCCAGACGGGACGGTCCGCCCCGGGTGCGGCGGGCTGCTGCTGCTCGGACATGGTCTCCCCCTGGACGACTTCCTCGGACGACTTCCTCGACGGCGCTGGCCACCAGCCTAGGACGCCGGCGGGCGGTGGGGCGACGGCTGCGGCCGGATGACGCGGCGCGGCTTCGCCGACGGGGTCGGGGCCGGCGCGTGCGCCGGACGGGTGACCGGCCGGGCGGGTGCGGCGGCCCCGGGTCCCGCGGGCGGACCGGCCGGTGCCCTGGACCGGCCGGACGGCCAGGCGTACGGTCGTGGTGAACGGCGCGTTCGGGGCGCGCCGGGCGGGAGGCACCGATGCAGAACGGACTGACCGACTTTCCGCTCTTCGACGCCCTCGCCGGCCGTCGTGCCAGACGGTTCGGGCTGGGCATGGAGATCCCGTCCGGGCCTCTCGCCCACCGCTCCGGGGCCGAGCCGCTGGGCCTGTCGGAGCGGGAGCGCTCGATCCTGGTCGCCGCGGGGACCGGGGTCAGCGGCTGGTCCTTCGGCGTGCCCTTCGGTCCCGACCGTCCCGAGGAGCACGCCCACTACACGCAGCGGTTCACGGGTCGCACGGCGCCGACGGCCGCGGGCATCGGCACGCCGGTGCTGTTCACGACCGACGACTCGGGAACCTACCTGACGAACACCCGTGACCTCCTCCCCGACCGCCCGCGCCGGACCGAGGAGGACCGCGACAGCGCCCTGGAGGCCATGGTCGACCTGGTCCGGGCGCACACGGAGCAGCTGTCCGACCGCCGGCTCGACCTCCCCGCGGCGGCGCCGCACATGCTGGAGCCGAACCTCTGGATGGCGAACGCCCCCGGCTCGACCCTGTTCATGCCGGTGGCCGATGCCAGCGAGCAGGTGCTCGGCCTGATGGCCATGGCCCTGGCGAACGGCAACGTGCTCGTGGACGACGTGGCCGGCCGCCCGGCCGGTGACCCGGCTCCCTTCATCCGCAGCGGCCTCCTGCAGGAGGACAAGCGCGTGCCGTTGACCGTGCTGCAGCAGATGGCCTACGAGGCCAACGTCGCGGAGCTCGCCTTCATGGGCCACAACATCGTGCTCACCCTGCAGGCCATGGGGCTGGGCGGGCTGTACCTGAACGGGCTCAACCGGTGGAGCGCCCTGGGCGCGTTCCGGGAGAGCGGGGTCGCCGGGCTCGGGTTCCGGTTCGTGCAGGACTCCCGCGGGGGCCTGCCCAACCCGGTCGGGCTCGACGGCCGGTTCGAGGGCCTGTGCCCGCCGTACGTGAAAGACATGCGCGAGGCCGTGAACATCTTCGTGGAGCGCAAGTTCGGGCCCGAGGGCGCCTACGACCCCAGCACCCCCGGGGCCTGGGCCGACTCCGAGGCGATCAAGCGGGGCGTCACGCCCTACTCGGAGGAGTTCGTCGACTGCCTGAGCCAGGCCGCCCAGTACGTCCACGACACCTGTGGCAGGTTCCCGAACACCTTCACGACGATGGTGCTCACGGGCTACGTCCAGGCCGTGCACCTCGACACCGAGTTCTACGACAGGCACTACCGGCCCGGCGCCTACCTCCCGACGCACGCGCACCACATGGAGCGCTGGCACGCGGACGGCTCGGGAGACTGACGCCGGAACGCGAAGCACCCCGGACCGAGCGGTCCGGGGTGCTTCCGATGCCCTGGGACATCGCGTGCGCGGAGACGGGGGGATTTGAACCCCCGGTCGGGTTTAACCCCGACCCTTCATTAGCAGTGAAGTCCATTCGGCCGCTCTGGCACGTCTCCATCCGTGGTCCACCACGGGGGTGGACAACACAGGCCAGCTTAAGGGAGGACCGGGCACGGGGTCAAAGCCGACGTCGCCCGCCCCGCCCGGCGACCACGCTCCGGTAGAGCCGGTCGAGGTCCGCGGCGACCCGCTCGGACCCGTAGCCGGAGCGGATCTCCTCCGCCATGGCCTCCGGGCCGAGCAGTCCCGGATCCGCCACGACGTCGAGCACGGCACGGCCGAAGGCCTCGGGGGTGCGCTCGGCCACCAGCCGCCCGTTGCCCGGGTGGACGAAGTCTCCCTGACCGCCGAGGGCGCCCATGACCACCGGCCGTCCCGCGGCGAGGGCCTCGGCCGCGGCCACGCAGAACGTCTCGGACCTGCTGGGCAGCAGGAACACGTCGGCGGCGGCCAGGCGCCGCTGCACCTCCTCCGCGCGGACGTCGCCCAGCAGCCGCACGCGCTCCCCGATCCCCCGCTCCCGCGCGCGGTCCCGGACGTCCTGCTCGAGGGCGCCGGCGCCGCACCAGGTGAGGCGGACGTCGTGGCCCGCGTCGCGCAGCCACGCCACGGTGTCGACCGCCAGGAGGGGGTCCTTGATCGCGCGCAGGGCGCCGACCGCCACGAGCTCGAGGGTGCGCCCCCGCGGCGGGGGCGTGACGTGCTCGGCGTGGTCGACCACGTTGCCGATCCGCTCGACCTTCCCGGTCGGTGCGAAGCGGCGCAGCACGTCGCACATCATGGTGCTCACGCCGGTGACGCGGTCCGGGACGCGCAGGATCCGGCGGAGCCCGGCGAGGCGCCGCCACACGGGCCCGTTCTGCTCGGGGGTGAGCACGCCGTTCCAGTGCTCCGTGTGCACCCACGGGCGGCGACCCGCGAAGGGCAGGCAGACGAGCGCCGCCGAGAAGGGCATGGTGTGCAGGACGTCGGCGCCGGCCAGGTGGCGGCGGATCGCGGCGCCCGCCCGCAGCACGGTGGCCGGGCGCAGGGGGTGGAACGGGAGCCGGAGCACGGGAATCCCGTCCCACTGCTCCTGGACGGCCGGTCCGGTGCGCAGCAGCCGCACGTGCAGCACCCGGACGTCGTGGTGGCGGGCTGCGGCGCGCACGTGGCGGGGGACGAACGGCGTCTCCCCGGGCCGCTCCGCGGACGGGTACCAGGTGCTGACGACGAGCACGTGCACGGCGCTCAGCCCTTCCGCGGGCCGGGGCGGCCGGAGGCGTCGTCGGGCGCGGTGCGCGGGGCGGTGGTGGACGCGGTGCTGAACGGGGTGGGGGCGGCGGTCATGGTGCCAGCCTATCGGCGGGGCCGCGCCCGAGGAGGTCCCGGGAGGCGCCGGGGGCGCGAGTAGACTCGGGCGCGATGACCAGCCCAGCCCCCGGGTCGGCCGCCTGATGTCCCGGCTGCGCTCGATCCTCTTCCCCGCGCCCAACCACGCGAACACCGACAACCCCCTGGGGTCGGCGTTCGCGCTGACCGTGGTGGCCGTGTTCGTCCAGGGGCTGTCCCGCTTCGGCTACAGCGTGCTGGTGGGGCGCCTGCTGGGCCAGGAGACCCTGGGCGAGGTCAACCTGACGATCTCCCTGGCCCTGTTCCTCGTCCTGCTGTGGCCCCAGGCCTCGGGCACGGCCGCCTCGAAGTTCATCGCCATGGCCCGCGGACGCCAGGACCCCCAGGGGCAGGCGGCGACGGCCTCCTTCACCGCGGCCAGCGCGTCCGCGGGGATGGCGCTGCTGTCCGTCTCGGCGGTGCTCTACGCCGCGTTCGTGCTCGAGCTCTCCTGGGGCTACGCGGTCTCGGCGGGCCTGCTCGTGCTCTCCCTGTCGGCCTACAACTTCGTGCGCGGCGTCCGCACGGGCAACAACCAGTTCGTGACGACGACGGCGTGGGACACCATCAGCTCGTTCCTCACCCTCACCCTGCTGCTGCTGGTGCTGCTCGCCGGCTGGCACTGGGCCCTGCTGCTGCCCCTGATCACCGGCTACGCGGTCTACGCGCTGCCCTCCTGGCCCCGCCGCACCGGGGCGCGCCTCGACCCGNGCGGCGCCGCGAGATCCTGGTCTTCACCACCTGGGGATCCGCCCACATCGTCGCGGCCACCGGCCTGATGCAGCTGTCCCTGGTGATCGGCGACGGCTTCGCCACGAAGGCCGAGGTCGGCCTCTACGCCGCGGCCGTGGCGCTGGCCACCCCCGCCAGCATGCTCTCCGGGGCGATGCTCACGGCGCTGTCGCCCAGCGTGGCCCGGATGTTCTCGTCCGGTGACACGGCGGGACTCGCGCGGCAGGTGGACGTCATCCTGCGGACCATGGTCACCGTGTTCCTCCCGGTGTTCGGGGTGGGCATCCTCTGGGCCGAGCCCGTGCTGCTGATCTTCGGCCGGGAGTACCAGGAGGCGGAGTCCCTCCTGGTGGTCCTGTTCTTCGCGGTCTCCGCCACGAGCTTCAACGCCGCGAACGCCCGGCTCAACGGCACCGAGCCGTGGGGGATCAAGGTGCTGGCCGCCGCCAACGGCCTCGGCCTGGTGCTGGGCGTGGCCACGATGCTCCTGCTGGGCCCGGAGCTGGGGATCATGGCCTCCGCGGTCGGCTACCTCGTGGGCTCGCTGCTGAGCTCGGTCCTGCCGCTGCTGGTGGTCTGGCGGCTCGACCGGATGCGGTGGGGCACGGTGCTGCTGCGGATCGTGGCCGGCTACGCGATGGTCCTGGGCGCTCTCCAGGTGCTGGGCCCCGACTTCAGGGTGCTGCCGGCGCTCGGGGCGACCGCCGTGTTCCTCGCGGTCTGGGCCGGGCTCAGCCTCCGGGACCTGCGGCCCGCGCTGCGCGCCGTGGGCGCCCGCCTCCGGCGCTGAGCCCGCCCCCGCTCACCCGGCGGGCAGCTGCCGGGCCCGCTGCCCGAGCCGCTCGTCGAACTGCTCGGCGAAGGCCGGGACCATCGTGACCACGTAGTCGTGGGGCATGTGGTTGTCGTCCATGTAGACCCAGCGGTTGCCGATCCGGGACGGGCACGTGCCGTCGGGGCAGATCCAGTCGCTCATGTCGATGCTGACGAAGTTCCCGTGCCGCGCCGTCAGCTCCTGCGCCGGGTTCTGCGGGGCGAGCTTCTGCGCCCGCGGCGGGTTGCAGCGCTCGGCCTCCGGGCCGTGCCGGTCGATGCAGTTGACCATGTTGAAGGGGAACCGCGGGTTGTCCCGGATCCCGACCACGGTGATGCCCCGCGAGCCGAGGTCCTCGAGGACCTGCTCGAAGCCGGGGGCGATCTGCTCGCCGGGTCCCTCGTCGGCGGTGACGGTGGACGTGGTGAACACGACGTCGATGCCCTGCTCCTCGATGTACCGGTCCGTGAGCCGGATCAGCTCCTGGCACTCGGTGTTGTCGGTGGTCTCCACGGGCTGGTACCGGCAGGCGCCCCGGACGATCGAGCGCAGGTTCCAGCCGCGGTCCTGGGCCACGGCCTCGAACGCCGGCAGCCACTGCTCGGCGTGGGAGTTGCCGATCACCATGGCCTCGACCTCGGCGTCCGGGTCGACCGGCAGGGTCGAGCAGGCCACCTTGTAGCCGTCGAACCAGTCCTCCGTCGCGGCGTCGCAGGACTCCGGCAGCTCCGCCCACTGCCCCTCGCGGACCAGCGGGTTCGGGATCGTGGGCACCTCGGGGTCCCGCTCCCAGGAGAGGTCCCCGGTCAGCACGGCGGCCCCCGGGTTCTCGACGGCGGCCCGCTCCTCGGCCTGCTGGGCCTGCCGGTCCAGGACCGCCCGCGCCCCGGCGACGGGGACGAGCACGAGCACCACGCACAGCACCACGAGCCCGAGCTGCCGCAGGCCCGCGCGGGGTCCGGCGCGGGGCCGCAGGGGCCGTTCGACGAGCCGGTGCACCAGCACGCCCAGGACGATGCTCCCCAGGAGGATGAGCAGTCCGTGCAGCAGCGTGGCCTTGGCGCGGTCCGTGACGACCAGGTAGGTCACGAGCACGGGCCAGTGCACCAGGTAGACGGCGTAGGACGCCTCGCCCAGGACCAGCAGGGGCCGGCGGCTGAGCAGGGCGTCGGCGCCGCGGGGGTCGCCGGTGTGCCCGGCGAGGATCACCAGGGCCGCCCCGGTCAGCGGCCACAGGGCCGCCCAGCCCGGGAAGGAGCCCTGGACGTCGAGGACGAGCCCGCACACGGCGATCGCCACGAGCCCGGTCCAGCCCAGGAGGAGGCGCAGCGCGCCCGGCAGGGTGACGCCCCGCAGCACGGCCAGGGCCAGCAGCGACCCGAGGGCGAACTCCCACAGCCGGGCGCGGGTGTCGAAGTAGGCGAAGGCCTGCTCGTTGCCCGTGGAGACCACCGAGAAGGCGAAGGAGGCGAGGAAGACGGCGCCGAACACGCCGGTGGCCACCCCGGCGACGGACCGGCCGGTGCGCCGGGCGAGCAGCCCGCACAGGGCCAGCAGCAGCGGCCAGAGCAGGAACACCTGTCCCTGCACGGACAGGGACCAGAAGTGCTGGAACGGGCTGGCCTGGGAGGTGTCCGCGGCGTAGTAGTCCACCGCGTTGAACGCGAGCACCCAGTTCTGGGAGTACAGCACCGTGGCCGCCGCCTCCTCGAGCGCGGCGTACCACCGGTCGGGCGGGAACAGCATCCGCACCACGACGAGGGTGCCCAGGACCGTGACGACCACGGGGGGCAGCAGCCGCGAGAAGGTCCTGGCCCAGTAGCGGCCCAGCTGCGGGCCCTTCCCGGCCTCCATCCTCCGGACGAACGAGAGCGTCATGAGGAACGCTGAGATGAACAGGAAGACGTCCACCCCGCCCGAGACCCCGCCGATCCACACGTGGTAGACGGCGACCAGGAGGACGGCCACGGTGCGCAGCCCCTGGACCTCGGGCCGGAAGCGGTGGGCGGGCGGGGCCGTGCCCACCGGGGACGCGGTGCTGCTCGCGACCCCGGGGGAAGGGTCGGCGGGGAGGAGTCGGCTCATGGAGTTCTCTCGTCGGGCGGGGGGTCTGACGACTGGCTGGGCTTCATTGTTCCACCGAACGCTCAGACCAGCAGGGAAGCGGCCATGAATCGCAGGGGGGCCTCCCGGTGCAGGACCCGGCGGGGGTCGCGGGTGAGCAGCGTGGCGGGGCGGCCGAAGCGGCGCCGCCGGTCGGACGCCTCGAGCACCTGCCCGGCGGTGACCCCCGCCCGGACGACGAGGTCGAGCAGGTCCCGGTCGGCCCGCGGGAGGACCTCGAGGGCCGGTCCGCCCGCCGGCCCGAGCAGCCGGAGCAGCGCACGGCACGTCCCGGTGTCCGCGCCGGTCCAGGCCCCGGCCGCCGCCCGGGCGTGCACGGCGCCGAGCAGCTGGACCCGCACCACCTTGACGGCGATGGCCGTGCGCTGCGCCGTGGTCAGGCCGGCGTACCAGGAGCCGCCGAGCAGGTCGGTGAACGCGGCGAGGTCCTCGGCGAGAGGCCGTGCCCCGGTGGTGATCCGCCCGTCGGCGTCGTCGTGCACCACGTAGTGCGCCCGCCGCGGCGCGAGGTCGATGCGCCCGCCCCCGAACCAGGCACGGGCGGTGAGGCCCAGGTCCTCCCCGGTGGCGTACTGGCCCTGGAAGCGCAGGCCGCGTTCGGCCAGCACCGCCCGGCGGAGCAGCCCCAGGCTGGTGGTGCGGTAGGCCAGCCGGTCCCTGACCGGGTCGAGGTCCGCGCGACGGAAGGGGCGCGGCACAGGGGTGCGGAGCACGCCGCCGCCGCCGCGGACGAGCCGCGGCAGCACGGCCGCCGAGCCGTGGCGATCGGCGATCGCGGTCCAGGCCGCGAGGGCGCCCGGGGCGAGGGTGTCGTCGCTGTCCACGAAGGACACGTACCGGGCGCGGGAGCGCTCCAGGGCCAGGTTGCGGGGCGCGGCCGGGTTGCCGGTGCCGTCGAAGCACTCCACCAGCTCCACGAGCGGCCGGTGCTGCGCCGCGAGACGGTCGCGGATCAGTGCCGCCTCGACGTTGTGGCAGACCACCGTGATGTGCACGCCGCCGCGGTCGCCGACCGGGAGCCCGCCCGCCACCACGGAGCCGACGGCTCGGTCGACGGGTCGCGCGGTGGTGTGCACCGGGATGATGACGTCGACGAGCGGGGTGGGAGCAGATGACACGCTGGACAGCGTACAAGACCGCGCCGGGCCGTCTTCCCCGGCGCGGTCCGCGCCTCAGCCCTGCGAGGCCAGCACGAACGGCAGCACGGGTCCGGAGCCGGCCCGGCGCAGGGCCCGGGCGGCCACGGCGAGCGTCCATCGGCTGTCCACGAGGTCGTCGACGAGCAGCACCGGCCGGCCGCCGAGCCGGTCGAGCCCCTCGGCGAGCTCGGGGGGCACCCGGAACTTCTCCCACAGGGCGGCGAGGCGGTACGCGCTGTTGCCGCCGTGCCTGCCGGACGGGAAGTCCTCCGGGACGGCGAGCTCCCCGAGATAGGGCAGGTGCCCGACCTCTGCCATGCCCTCCGCCAGGGAGCGCACGAGCCGGGGCCGGGAGCGGGACGGGACCGAGACGACGGCCGCGGGCCGGTCCGCCCAGCGCCACTCGGCGAGCACCTGGACGCACGCCCGGCCGAGGGCGGGGTCCACCGCTCCGTCGACCGGCGCGCCCTCCGCGTCGGTGCGGAACACCTCGCGCAGCCGGTTGCCCCAGCCGAGGTCCGTGAGCCGGGCCAGCGCCCGGCCCTCGGCGCAGCGCTCCTCCTCGGGGATGCGGCCCTTGACATCGACCCCGAGGCGCGGCATCCCGGTGGGCCACTGGGCGCGGGGCTCCACCACCACGCCCACGCGGGTCAGGGCGGCCCCGGCGGAGTCGGCGGCGGACTCGTCGACGGTCGTGGGGTACCAGGGGCCGGCGCAGCCGTCGCAACGACCGCAGGGCTCGGCCGTGGCGTCGTCGAGCTGCCGCGCGAGGAACTCCATGCGGCACCCGGTGGTGCGCTCGTACTCCAGCATGGCGTCCTGCTCGGCCACCCGCGCCGCGGCGATCCGCCCGTAGCGCTCGGCGTCGTAGCGCCACGGGGTCCCCGTGCTCCGCCACCCGCCCTGCACGCGCTCCACGGCGCCCTCCACGGCGAGGACCTTCAGGAGCAGCTCGAGCGGGCTGCGCCGGACGTCCACACGGGACTCCAGCACGGCCACGGACAGGGCCCCGTCCGCGGCCTCCAGCTCGCCCAGGACGGCGGCGGCCTTCTGCTCGGTGGGCATCGACGAGGTGGCGAAGTACTCCCAGATCTGGCGGTCCTCGGTGCCCGGCAGCAGCAGGACGTCCGCGTTGTCCGTGGCGCGGCCCGCGCGGCCCACCTGCTGGTAGTAGGCCACGGGCGAGGACGGCGCGCCCAGGTGGACCACGAAGCCGAGATCGGGCTTGTCGAAGCCCATGCCGAGTGCGGAGGTGGCCACGAGGGCCTTGACCCGGTTCTCCTTGAGGGCGGCCTCGAGCTCCTCGCGCTCGCCCTGGTCCGTGCGCCCGGTGTAGGCGCGCACCGGGATGCCGGCGTCGGCGAGCGCCTGGGCGGTGTCCTCGGCGGCACCGACGGTCAGCGCGTAGATGATCCCGCTGCCCGGGAGGGACCCGACGTGCTCGAGCAACCAGGCCAGGCGGGCGGTGGCCGAGGGCAGGTCCAGCACGCCGAGGCGCAGGGACGCCCGGGAGAGCGGGCCGCGGAGGGTGAAGACCTCCCCCGTGCTGCTGCCGCCGGGCCGCACGCCCAGCTGCTCCTCGACGTCGGCGACCACGCGCTCGTTCGCGGTGGCGGTCGTGGCCAGGACGGGGACCTGCTCCGGGAGCCTGGCGATGAGGTCGCGGATGCGCCGGTAGTCGGGGCGGAAGTCGTGGCCCCAGTCGGAGATGCAGTGCGCCTCGTCCACCACGAGCAGCCCGAGCCGGGCCACCAGCTGCGGCAGCTGCTGCTCCCGGAACACCGGGTTGTTGAGCCGCTCCGGGGAGACCAGCAGGACGTCGAGCTCGTCGGCCTCCAGCTGCGCGGCGATCTGACCCCACTCGGTGGCGTTGGCGGAGTTGATGGCCGCCGCCCGCACGCCGGCGCGGGCGGCGGCGGAGACCTGGTCCCGCATCAGGGCCAGCAGCGGGGAGACGATCAGGGTGGGCCCGCGCCCCCGGGCCCGCAGGAGCAGCGCGGCGAGGAAGTAGACCGCGGACTTGCCCCACCCGGTCCGCTGCACCACGAGGGCCCGCCGGCCGCGCCCCACGAGGGCCTCGACGGCCTCGAACTGCCCGGGGTGGAAGGCTGCGTCCGCCCGGCCGGTGAGCGCGTGCAGCAGGTCGAGCGCGTCCTCGTGCAGCGCCGGGTCCGGCGCGGTGTCGTGGGCGGCGATGTCGTGTGCCGGGGAAGTCGTCATGGCACCAGTCTTCCAGGGACCCCCGACGCCGCCCGACCGGAGGACGGGACGTGGCGACCGGGCCCGGACAGAGCGATGCGCCCGTTGCCCATCCGTCGAACGGATGGCCCCCGCAACGGGCGCATCGACCGGCCTGACGGCCGGTGGCGAGCAGAGACTCGCCTGGCGGGAGTACCGCCCCCCAGCGGTGCTCCCCTTCGGTTCACCCCCCGATGAACCTGTTGCACGGGCACCCCCCGATGCCTGCGTGCACGCGGCCCATCCCCCGATGAACCGCTGTCGATCCGCCCCCCGGCGGATCGGTTGGTTCTGCCCCATCGGGTGAACCAATTGCCACCATGGTGGCAGGGTTTCCGGGGCCTGTCACGGCTCGTGAAGTCACATTCGGATTGGTGGACATCCACGCTTTTTCATTTGTTTGCACTGGTCAAGAGGGGGGTCGACGGGGACATTTCCCTACTCGACGGTATTCCGGGCCGGCGCGCGTGGCACGAAGTGGGGACACCCCGTGCGGCGGGCGTCCCCCGTTGGGCGCACGGTCCGCACCGTGCGTTACGCCACATTGCGGGCGCGGCGCACCGGCCC
>NZ_JBISWK010000042.1:0-13248 GCF_044462205.1 Kocuria rhizosphaericola
CGGTGCGCCGCGCCCGGGAGCGGGTCCTCAGCCCCGCAGCCCGGGGAAGTCCGCCTCCGTGTACTCGACGCCGTACCCGTCGGGCCCGGGCGCCGCGGCGCCGCCCGCGCCGGAGCGGTCCGCCGCCTCCTCGCGCTCCCGCAGCACCACCCGGCGGATCTTGCCCGAGATCGTCTTCGGCAGGTCGGTGAACTCCACCCGGCGCACCCGCTTGTAGGGGGCGAGGTGCTCCCGGGCGAAGCTCAGGATCTCCCCCGCGAGCTCCCGGGTGGGCTCCGTTCCGGCGGCGAGCACCAGGTAGGCCTTCGGCACCGCGTGCCGGACCGGGTCCGGGGCCGGGACCACGGCGGCCTCCGCCACCGCGGGGTGCTCGATGAGCACGGACTCCAGCTCGAACGGGGAGATTCGGTAGTCGGAGGCCTTGAAGACGTCGTCGGTGCGGCCCACGTACGTGTAGACGCCGTGCTCGTCGCGGCGGGCGATGTCGCGGGTGTGGTACCAGCCGTCCTGGACGACCTCGGCCGTGCGCCCGGGCTCGTCGATGTAGCCGGCCATGATCCCGGGCGGGTCGTCGTCGACCTTCAGGCAGATCTCCCCCTCCTCGGCGGGCGCGCCCGTCCGGGGGTCGAAGAGCTCGACGACGAATCCCGGCAGCGGCCGGCCCATGGCCCCCGGCACCACCGGCTGCCCGGGGGTGTTGGCGATCTGCAGCGTGGTCTCCGTCTGGCCGTAGCCGTCCCGGATGGTCACGCCCCACGCGTCCTGGATCCGGCGGATCACCTCGGGGTTGAGCGGTTCGCCGGCGGAGACCGCCGACGTCGGCGGGTCCTGCACGCGGTGCAGGTCGGCCTGGATGAGCATCCGCCACACCGTGGGCGGGGCGCAGAAGCTGGTGACGCCGGCCCGGCCCATCTGCTCCATGAGCCCGACCGCGTCGAAGCGGGCCTGGTTGTGGATGAACACGGTGGCCTCGGCGATCCACGGGGCGAAGAAGTTGGACCACGAGTGCTTGCCCCAGCCCGGTGAGGCGATGTTCAGGTGGACGTCCCCGGGGCGCAGGCCCATCCAGTAGACGGTGGACAGGTGCCCGAAGGAGTACGAGTAGTGGGTGTGCTCCACGAGCTTGGCCTGGGACGTGGTGCCGGAGGTGAAGTACAGCAGCAGGGGCTCCCGGGAGCGCGTGACGCCCTCCGGGACGAAGACGGGGTCCGCCGCCGCGGCCTCGGCGTACGGGTGCACGGGACGGCCGGGCAGCTGCGCGCGCGCCGCCTCGACCTCCGCGCCGGCGCCGACGACGACGAGCTCGTAGTCCCCCTCGACGCCCGCGAACTTGGGCGCGTTGGCGGTGTCCGTGACGACCCACGAGACCTTGCCCCGCTGCACCCGGTCCAGCAGGTCCGCGGGCGGCATCATGACGGCGGTCGGGATCAGGGGAGCGCCCAGCTTCATCCCGGCGAGCTGGGTCTCCCACAGCTCGAGCTGGTTGCCGAGCATGAGCAGGACGCGGTCGCCACGCCGGACTCCGAGGCCCCGCAGCCAGTTCGCGGTGCGGTCCGAGGAGTCGGCGAGCTCCCGGAAGGTCCGGCGGAGCTCCGTGCCGTCCTCCTCGACGATCCACAGCGCGTCCCGGGCCCCGCGCTCCGGGTCCCGGGCGACGTGGTCGAACCAGTCCAGGGCGTAGTTGAAGTGCTCCATCCGCGGCCAGCGGAACTCCGCACGGGCCCGGTCGTAGTCCTCGCGCAGCTCCAGGACGCGGTCCCGGGCCGCCTCGTACTGCTCGGAGACGCCAGGGGCGGCGTCGGACATCGCGCTCGTGGGGACCGGCTCGGCCATCGGGGACCTCAATCTTTCCGTTGCGGGCCGGGCGGGCTCGTCCGGCGGGCCATCCCGAGCAGTCTAGTGCGGCACACCCCTCCCCGTCCGGGGCGGGCCCGGTGCCGGCTCTGGAAGGATGGTCCCCGCACCCCCGCCCCGGAAGGAGCCCCGTCCCGCCATGCTGTCCACGGCACCCGACGTCCCGGCCCGCGCCGGCGCCCGCGAGTGGGCCGCCCTCGTGGTCCTGATGCTGCCGGTGCTGCTGATCTCCGTGGACAACACGGTGCTGAACTTCGCGCTGCCGGAGATCTCCCGGGAGCTGCGCCCCACCGGGACGCAGCTGCTGTGGATGGTGGACGCCTATCCGCTGGTGCTCGCCGGGCTGCTCGTGCCCATGGGCTCCCTCGGGGACCGGGTGGGCCGCCGCCGGCTGCTGCTGGTGGGCAGCACGGGCTTCGCGGCCGTGTCCGCGCTCGCCGCGTTCGCCCCGACCGGGGAGGTGCTCGTCGCCGCCCGGGCAATGCTGGGGCTCTTCGGGTCGATGCTGATGCCCGCCACCCTGTCCCTGCTGCGCAACATCTTCCACGACGCGACGCAGCGGCGGGCGGCCATCGCGGTGTGGGCCACGGGGTTCTCGGCGGGCGGCGTCCTGGGCCCGGTCGTGGGCGGTCTCCTGCTCCAGCACTTCTGGTGGGGGTCCGTGTTCCTCCTGGCGGTGCCGGTGCTGGTGCCGCTGCTCGTCCTGGCCCCCGTGCTGGTGCCCGAGTCCCGCAACCCGGCGCCGGGCCCGGTGGACGTGCCCAGCGCCGCGCTGATCGTGACAGCCATGGTGGCGCTGGTCTACGGCATCAAGGACCTCGGCTCGCACGGGCCCTCCGCCGGGGTGCTGGCCGCCGCGGTGGCGGCCGTGGCGGCCGGGGTGCTGTTCGTGCGTCGCCAGCTGCGCAGCCCGGTGCCGATGCTGGACCTGCGCCTGTTCCGCCACGCCCCGTTCACCGGCGGGCTGCTCAACAACCTGGTGGCCTCGACCACGTTCATCGGCTTCCTGTTCTTCGTCTCCCAGTACCTGCAGCTCGTGGAGGGCATGCCGCCCCTGGAGGCGGGGCTGGCCCTCATGCCGGGCGCCGCCGTCACGATCGCCTCGGGGCTGCTGGTGGTGCACGTGGTCGGCTTCGTGCCACCGGCACTCGTGCTCGGCGGCGGGCTGCTGGTCATGGCGTCGGGCTTCCTGCTCGTCCTGCTCGGCGACCTCTCCGGCGGGCTCGTGCTCGTGGTCGCCCTCATGGTCATCGGGCTCGGCTCGGGCGCGTCCCAGACGATCGCGGGGGACCTGATCCTCACCGAGGTGCCCCCGGAGCAGGCCGGGGCCGCCTCGGCGATCTCGGAGACCGCCTACGAGCTGGGTGCCGGGCTCGGCGTGGCCGTCCTGGGCACGGCCGTGACCGCGACCTACGCCCGCCGCACGGCCGTGCCGCCCGGGCTGGACCCGGAGCAGGCCGCCACCGCGTCCGAGACCCTCGGCGGGGCGGTCGACGTCGCCGCGACCCTCGGCCCGGACGCGTCCGGGGAGCTCCTGGCCTCGGCCGTCGCCGCCTTCGAGGCCGGCGTGCACCTGTCCGCCGGGATCGGCACCGCACTGCTGGCCGGGACCGCCGTGGTCGTGGGCCTCCTGCTGCGCCGGGTCCCACGGCTCCGGCGCCGGTAGCGGGCCCGCTCAGTCGGCCGACCGCGACCTGACGTGCTGCTCCACCCGGGCCAGGTCCCGGGGGTGCGGTGCGCTGTCCCGGAACTGCTCGAGCAGCACGTCGACGTGCTCACGCGCCTGCCGCTGCACGGAGGGGTGGACGGTCGCCGCCTCGATCCGGGCGGCGAGGTCCACCAGGGCGAGCAGGACGCTCACGTGCCCGGTGGCGTGCGGGCGGATCTGGTCGAACGGCATGTCCACGAGTTCGTCGAGCCCCACCGGCCCGTACCGCAGGCGGTGCACGCCGTCCACCACGATCGTGTTGCCGGGCAGCGGGCGGGCGACGGCCCTGACGAGCCCGGTCGCGATCTCCTCGATGGCGTTGACCGCGGTGTAGGGGTCGTTGGTGCTCGGGGACAGGGCGCGCACAGCGAGCTCCACGACCTGCTGCTCGGCGAACCGCACGTCCTGGTCGGCCGAGCGCGAGTCGCTCAGCCGGACGCAGCGCCGCAGCCGGCCCTCCAGCTCCTCGGCCCGGTGCTCGGGCCACACCCGGGCCAGGGGCTCCGTGGCCAGGACGTGGTCGCCCACGCGCGGGACGAGCTCGACCTCGACGTCCCCGGACTCGGCGTGGTCGAGCAGCCGCTCGAAGCCGACGCTGACGACGTATCCGTCGCCGCCCGCCGTGACCTCACCCCCACCGCCGCGGTGCCGCACCGTCCGGACCAGCTCCTCCGGCATCTCCTCCGGGTGCCACCGGTCGATCACGTCCAGCAGGTGCCGACGGGCGCCGCGGACGAGGGTGTCCACCTGCACGGAGTCCGCGATGTGGTGGATGAAGTAGACGATCAGTGCGACGTCCGCGACCGCCATCACCACCGCGAGGTTGACCGCCACGTGCGGGACGAACGGCTGGGCGAGGTCGTCGGAGGCCGAGCGGATCGTGCGCAGGACCAGCAGGGTGTAGATGAACGTGGAGACGAGCACGCCCAGCACCACCTGGTTCCCGCGGTCCGCCATGAAGTTGCGCACCAGCCGGGGCCCGTACGTGGAGCTGGCCGTGGCGATCACCGAGATGGTGATGGAGAAGGCGGTGGCGGCCACCCCGAGCATCGACCCGCCGATCGCGGCGAGCATCGCCCGGGACCCGTCGATGCCGACGGCATAGACCCAGACGACCCACGGGGAGTCCAGGCCCTCGGGCAGCCAGCGGTCGAGGGCCACGACGGACTGGGCCAGCACGACGGCGGCGAGCACGCATACGGCGGGCACGAACCAGAACTTGTTGAACACCCGGCGCCAGGAGCCCGACAGATTATCCATGGGGACACCCTAGACCCGCCCCGGAGTCTGATCACGGACGCACACGTCGGACGTCGGCGTCCGGCCCGAGCTGCCGGGCACGGGCGGGCGCCGCAGCAGCCCGGACACGCTCCCACCGGGCCCGGGTAAGCTGGGCGCCCGGACCCGCGCGCCCGCGGACGCACCGCCCCCTTGCCGCCCCACCCTGACCGCTCCGAGGAGACCTCTCCATGCTCAACGCTTCGCGACCGCGCCGACGGAACAGGAACGCCCGGCTGCTGCGGACCGGTGCGGCACCGGCTCTGGTCCTGGCGCTGGCGGCGCTGACCGGGTGCGGCTCCGACTACCCCCTCGGTGAGGAGCAGCGCCGGGCCGCGGAGGAGGGCGGCTCGGACCTGTCCGGGATCCTCACCGGCGTGGGGTCCTCGGCGCAGAACGCCG
Source organism: Kocuria rhizosphaericola (assembly GCF_044462205.1). Taxonomy (NCBI): domain Bacteria; kingdom Bacillati; phylum Actinomycetota; class Actinomycetes; order Micrococcales; family Micrococcaceae; genus Kocuria; species Kocuria rhizosphaericola. Next base: position 5,243 of record NZ_JBISWK010000042.1, read on the forward strand.
CCATGCTGACGTGGCGCAGCGGCTTCGAGTCGATGCACCCGGACGCGCAGGTGCAGTACCTCTCCGCGGGCTCCGGCGCGGGGCGCAGCGCGCTGGTGGGGGGCGGCACCGACTTCGCCGGCTCGGACGCCTACCTGGACGAGGAGGAGCAGGCCGAGGTCCGGGACTTCTGCGGTCCCGGGGGCGCCCTGAACATCCCCGTCTACATCTCGCCGATCAGCGTCGCCTTCAACCTGCCCGGCGTCCAGGAGCTGGACCTCGACGCCGAGACCATCGCAGGCATCTTCCGCCACGAGATCACACGGTGGGACGACCCGGCGATCGCGGCCCAGAACCCGGACGTGGAGCTGCCCGATCTGCCGATCACGCCCATCGCCCGCGCGGACGACTCGGGGACGACCGAGAACTTCACCGACTACCTGCACTCGGTGGTTCCCGAGGTGTGGACGGACGAGGAGGACGGCAGCTGGCCCGCGGAGCTGCCCACGGAGCGTTCCCAGGGCAACGCCGGGGTCGTGAGCCTCACGGCCGAGACCGAGGGCGCCGTCACCTACGCGGACGACTCGCTCGTGGACGACTCCCTCGGCAAGGCCAGGGTGAAGGTCGGGTCCGAGTACGTGGCCGTGTCCGGTGAGGCTGCCGGCACCGCGGTGGGCGAGGCCTCCCGAGTGGAGGGCACCGGTCCGCACGACATCGCCCTCGAGCTGGACCGGGAGCCGGACGCGTCCGGGGCCTATCCGGTGGTCCTGGTCTCGTACCACATCTACTGCAGCAGCTACGCGGATCCCGAGGTCCTCGAGCTGGCCAAGGCGTTCGGGCACTTCGTGGTCAGCGAGGAGGGCCAGCAGGCGTCCTCGGAGGCCGTCAAGAGCGCCCCCCTGCCGGAGAACCTGACCGCCGAGGCGCAGGCCGCCCTCGACTCCATCAGCCTCCGCTGACCGGTCGGGACGGGAGCTCGTCCCTGCCCGGGCACCCGGCGCCGGACACGGTCGCGGCGGTGCGGACGCGGCTCGCCGGCCGCTGACGGCGGCGCCCTACCCGGGACGGTCGGGCCCGGGACCGTCCGGCCGCCGGTCCCGCCGGACGAAGCGGACCACGCGGACGGCGATGACCGCGGCCCACAGCAGCAGCAGCACGAACACGAAGGCGCTGAACACCCCGTCCTCCGAGGACCAGGTGAGGAGCTGACCCGCGAGCAGCAGCACCGCGGTCGCGGACAGCAGGACGAGGGCCGTGCGCTCGCTGCTTCGCTCGGACATGGCGGCTCCTGCCGGTCGGCGTCCTGGTCCCCGGATCCTCGCACACCCCGGGTGCGCGCGTCCTGCCCTCGGCCGGACGCGGGCCCCTGGCCCTTCGCTGCGGCGGCCCGCCCCGCTACCGTGGAGTCGTCCCCGACAGAGAGGCTCGCCGATGCGCCGCACCATTCCCGCCGTGGCCCTGCTCGCACTGACGCTGACCGGGTGCGACGACCGGCCGGAGGAGGCGGAGAGCACCCCCGGCGTCTCGCCCACCTCGTTCAGCCCTCCACCGCCGGTCACGACGACTCCGACCGCCGGCCCGGACGGTCTTCCGACGGACCCCGGGACCGGGCCCGCGGCTCCTGCGCCGGACCCGCCCGGCCCCGAGTCGGTCCCCACCCCCTCCGCGCAGCTCGACGGGCAGTAGGGCGGCCCCTGCGGGGCGACGTCGTCGTCCGGCAGGACAAAAGTGCAGGGGACGCCGACGGACGTCTACACCTCGATCCCCCGGGCGACACGCCCGACCCGCGAGTGCACACGGACTCTCACATGCATAAACATGGACGTACCCCCTCTTTCTGGAAGGCACCCCCATGTACGAGAACACCGCTCTCGTCCCCCAGCCCCACTGGGCCACCCGTCAGGAGCTGACCGACCCCGAGACGGTCACCAACTCGCGGGAGCTGTCCGCCCGGTCCCTCGCCGGCCCGTCACCGGTCGCGCTCCTGGAGACCTGGGAAGTCATCACCACCGCGGACGGCTCCTACGCCCACCCCGACGGCCTCGTCCTGCACATCGGCCACGAGGCGTGGACCGTGGAGCAGGCCAGGGCCCTGCGTGAGCGCATCGGCGAAGCCCTGGCCCTGCTCGACTAGCAGCTCCCGCCCCGGCCGCCCTCGAGCTCCCTGCCGCCCGCGCAGGCCTCAGCTCCACGGACGGGAGGCAGGGTGTCGCGCCCTCACCGGGGCGCCGTGCCCCTCCCTGTCCCCCCTTGCGTGTCTTGCAACTGCAAATCCCCTCCCGTAGGAAGGGAGCGAGCTGACGGGCTGGGGCCCGCCGCGCGGATGAGGGGAACGCGTCCATGACGGAGCGGCGGGAGACGTCGACGGGCCTGGTGGCACTCGGGGTGGTGCTGTTCCTCGTGCCGTTCTGGGTGCTGCGCCGGCTGGAGCTCCCTCTCTGGGCCACGGTGCTCTGGTCGGGCATCGTCGTCCTCGTCTGCCTCCTGTTCGGCTGGTGGGCTCGCCGTGCGGCACGCCACGAACGATTCGGCCTCGAGGACCAGTGGGCCTCGGGCCTGCCCGCCCCCCAGGCCCTCGACCGCATCACGGAGCATTTCCGCGCGGAGGGAGCCGCGGTCCGGCAGCAGGGCAAGGAGGTCGTCGTCGACGTCGGGTCCGACTTCACGTTCCGCTTCACCGGCATCGAGTCCGTCAAGGGCCGCCGTCGCTTCCCCTCCACCCTCACCGTGACGGCGACCGGCACCGGCGCCGGTTCCGTCCTCAGAGCGCACTGCCGCGACAACCTGGGGTGGTACGCCAGGATGCACTCCTGGATCCCGCAGTGGGCGGCCGAGCGCAACGCCCACCTCGTCGACTCCGCCCGGTGCCTCACCGGCGCCGCCACGGAACGCACTCATCCGGACAGCACCGGGGACCGGCCGTCCGACGACAGCTTCCGTCCGGAGAACGCGATGAACCGGTCCCACGCCGTGCTGGTGTGGGGCGGCTGGGCCGTCGCCACGGTCCTCGTCGTCCTGGACGGTGGGAGCCCACCGGCCTTCTACTGGTTCCTGACCTCCGTCGCGGCCCTCTTCACCGGCCTCACGATCCGGTCCCGACGACGCCGGGACCGGTCCTGGCCCCGGCGGGTGCAGAAGACGTGAACCGGCACGGCCCGCGCCGCTCCCCGGGCCGGTGTGGCCGTGCGGTGGCCACGGGCCGTCCCGCGACATGACGAAGGGCCCTACTCCCCCGGCAACTCGCGGAAGTAGGACCCTTTGCGTGCGTGGGCCCCGTGGGGCTCGAACCCACGACCCATGGATTAAAAGTCCACTGCTCTACCAACTGAGCTAGAGGCCCGTGCTCCACCGACGGGCGCGGCCGGTCCGGAGCGGGCACCACTCTACCGCACGGTTCCCACCGGGAGCCGGTCCCACCCCCGGGGCGGCCGACCCCGGATTTGCACAGCCGCCTGACGGTTAGAGTGGTGGCCAGTCCCGTGCCACCCACGCCCAGCCGACCGGAGGACCGACCGTGCCGCACCCGAGCACCGAGGAAGACGAACGCGCCGAGACGGGGCTCTTCGGCCCGTCGGCCGTCACCGAGTACCTCGAGCAGGTGGTGGAGCAGCTGCGGGACGTCCGCGGCGGCGAGCCCAGCCCCTCCATCCCCGCCCTGGCGCAGGCCGACACCGAGCCCTTCGGCATCGTCATCGCCACCGCTGACGGTCACGTGTACGAGGCCGGCAGCACACGGGACGAGTTCAGCATCCAGTCGATCTCCAAGGCGTTCACCTACGCTCTCGCCCTCTCCGACCTCGGGGCGGAGGCGGTGCACGCGAAGATGGACGTGGAGCCGAGCGGGGACGCCTACAACGAGATCTCGCTCCAGCCCGGCACCGGTCGCCCCGCCAACCCGATGATCAACGCCGGCGCGATCGCCTCGACGTGGCTCGTGCCGGACAGCGACCGCGACCTGCGCCGGGACCGGATCCGCGAGGCCTACTCGCGGTGCGCGGGCCGGGAGCTGGCGATCAGCCCGGAGGTCTTCGCCCAGGAGCACGACGCCGGGGACCGCAACCGCGCCCTGGGCTATCTCCTGGCCTCCGCGGGCATCATCGAGGGGGACCCGGCCCAGGCCCTCGAGGACTACTTCGCCCAGTGCTCGGTGCTGATCACGTGCCGGGACCTCGCCCTGATGGGCGCGACCCTCGCCAACGCGGGCACGAACCCGCTGACCGGGGACGAGGTCTTCGACGCCCGGACGGTCTCCCGGGTGCTGTCCGTCATGAGCTCCTGCGGGATGTACGACGACGCCGGGGAGTGGATGGTCCGGGTGGGCCTGCCGGCGAAGTCCGGGGTGGGCGGCGGCATCATCGCCGTCCTGCCCGGGGAGCTGGCCGTGGCCACCTTCTCCCCGGCCCTGGACCGGCACGGCAACAGCGTGCGCGGGGTGCTCGCCTGCGAACGGCTCTCCCAGGACCTCGACCTGCACTTCACGCACACCGCCCGGGTGGCCCGCTCCACGGTGCGCGCCAGCTACCCGATCGACCAGTCCCCGTCACTGGTGCGCCGCAACGCCGAGGCCGAGGCGGTGCTGGCCGAGCACGGCAAGGACGCCGTCGTGGTGGAGCTGCAGGGTGACCTGCTGTTCACCGGCACCGAGACCGCGATCCGCACGGTCCGCGACGTCGCCTACGACGCCCAGTACGTGGTCGTGGACATGCGCCGGGTGGACGTGATCGCCGAGTACGCGATGCCGCTCCTGGCCAAGACCCGGGCCGAGCTGCTGGCGGCGGGCCGCACCGTGGTGGCGGTGGCCACCGATCCGGGCTTCGCCGGTTCCTTCAAGGGCGAGCCGCCGCTGGAGGTTTTCCCCAGCCGCGCCGCGGCCATCAAGTGGGTCGAGGACGCGCTGCTCGAGGAGCACGGCGGCCCGGAGTGCACCCCGTCCCGGGTGAAGCCCGTGGAGTCCGAGCTGTTCTCCCGGCTGGCCCCCGAGGACGCCCGCGTCCTGCGCGCGCGGACCGTCGAGCGGACGTGGGCGGCCGGGGAGAACATCCTGCGCACGGGGCAGAACTTCGCCGGCATCCACCTCATCGTCAGCGGCAGCGTGTCGATGTCCCTGCGCACGCCCGTCGGCGAGCGCGTCGAGCTCCAGGTCCTCGGGCCCGGCATGAGCTTCGGGGAGCTCGCCCTGGGCACCGGGGACAAGCAGCACGTGACGCTCAGCGCCGTCACCGACGTCACCGCGCGGGTGCTGCCCCCGCAGGCGCTCGCGGAGCTGGAGCGGGAGGACCCCGCGCTGGGCCTGCGGCTGTGGAAGGCCCTGGCCCGGGACGGCTTCGAGCGGGCCGACCAGCAGTGGCGCGACGCGGCGGTGCACGCCTCGGCCAGCGACTGGTGAGCGATCCGTGGTCCGCCGCGGGCCACGGCCGTACGCTGGGTGCATGAGCGAAGCGCCCCGCCACCACAAGCCGGTGAAGTTCTCCCCGGAGCAGTTCGACGCGCACGAGGGCGGCCCCGACCCGGCCCGCGTCTCCGAGGCGGCCCACCTCGCCGCCCACGCCCTGGTCTCCCGCGGGCGCGCCAGCGACGACCCCGAGATCAGCCGGCGGCTCATCGAACTGACCGACGAGCAGGGCCTGGAGGGGATCGCCGAGATGTGGGCGGAGGCCCCGGCAGTCTCCCTGCCCGGGGCCCTGTGGCGGCTCTACGCCCTGCGGGCGGGGGTGCGGAAGGACCCGGTGCGGATGGGCCGCTACTTCACGGCGGGACGGAGCACCGCGCAGGTGTCGCACGTCGTGGCCGGTGTCGCGGAGCCCCCCGGGGCGGAGGAGATCACCTCGATGGCGGACGCGATCCTCTCCGGGGCGTTCAACGGGGAGTTCGACATCGCCCTGGACCGGTTCGCGGCCTTCTGCCGCGTGATCGCCCTCGGCCGGATCCGGCTCGCGGACACCGGGCAGATGCCGGTCGTGGACCCGGGCGCGGCGCGCGCTCCGAGCACCGTGGCCCTCACCCAGCGGCTCGAACGGACCGCGGAGGAGCTGGAGGCCGCGGCGAACCAGTGGCGCCGCGGGCACCTCGACTGAGGCCCGCCGTGCGGGCGCCCGCAGCCGCAGGACTTGGCGTCACGGACACGTCGACTACCATGGAAGCCAGGTGCCGGGCCGCGGCAGCCCCGGGCTCCATCACATAGCCGCCACGAGCGGCCTTCCGCCGAGAGGCGCTCCCGGTCCGGCACCGCCCTCACCCCTCCTCCCGGGACCGCTGGGCGCCCGCGGGCCGTTCGACAGCCCCATGTACAGTGGGATCCGCCGTGCTCCGCGGCGCAGGTCCCGACGCCCAGGACGGTCAACACATGGCGCTTCGCATCTTCCCGGAGGACGAGCTGGTCCTGGACCTGCTGGCGGACATGTCGGGACAGGTGACGGAGAGCGTCCGGCTCCTGTCCGAGCTGCTGGGCTCCCCCGAGTTCGACGCCGCGACCCTCGACGCGATCCGGGAGTGCGAGGCCCGGTCGACGGACCTGTACTTCTCCGTGATGACCACGGTGCGCTCCACGTTCGTGATCCCCATTCCCCGGCAGGACGTCTACCTCCTGGGGCACTGGCTCAACAAGGCCGCGGAGGAGCTGCTGGCCGTCGCGGAGGCGCACGTCGCCTACGCCCTCAACCGGCCGCCCGCCTACGCCACGGACCAACTCGGGGTGATCGAGCGGATGTCCGAGCTGACCACCCGGGCGATGCGCGATCTCGGCAGCCTCCAGGGCCTGGACGACTACTGGTACGAGATGCTGCGGCTGGGCAAGCAGTCCGAGCGCATCTACCAGCTGCACATGACGCACCTGCTCGAGAACCACAAGGCGATCCCCGCCATGCGGCGCGAGCGCGCCGTCCGGCGCTTCGCCGGGGCCGCCCGGGCGCTGGTGCGGGTCTCCACCGAGGTGGGCCGCATCGTCGTGGCGGAGTCCTGACCCCGTGCTGACGGCCCTGACGCTCCTCGGGATCGTCCTGACCGTGACCCACACCGTCGTCAACGGTTTCCACGACGCCCCCAACGCCCTGGCCCTGCCCGTGCGCTTCCGCGCCCTCACGCCCCGGGTCGGCCTGGTGTTCACCGCGCTCGTCAACGCCGCCGGCGTGTGGGCCGCCGCCTACCTGCTCGCGGACTGGATCATCACGGGCGTCCCCGTGCCGCACGACGTGGTGGGCTCCGCGGCGATCGTCTGCGCCCTGGTGACCACGATCGGCTGGAACCTGCTCACCTGGTGGTGGGGCATGCCCAGCTCCTCGACCACGGCGCTGTCGGGCGGGCTGCTGGGCGCTCTCCTGGGCGCCCACGCCGTGGACCTCGTGGCACAGAACCCGCTGACGGTCACCGCCCTGTACCAGGTCGTGGTCCCCCTCGTGCTGGCGCCGCTGGCCGCCTACGCCGCGGCCTGGACGCTGGTGGTCCCCCTGCTGCACCTGCTGCGGCACTCCGAACCGGACGCGACCACGTTCCGGTCCCGGCTCGTCCTCGCCAGCGGGGCGGCGGCCGTCTCCTTCGGGCACGGCATCCACCACGGCCGCCGGGCCGCGTGGATCCTCGCGACGCTGCTGCTGTGCGCAGGGGTCCCGGACCCGCTCGGGGGGTCCGCGCCGTGGCTGTTCCTGGTCGTCGCGACCGGGCTGGCCGTGGGCACCCTGTTCGGGGCCTGGCGGATCGCGTACACCCTGTCCTCCCGGATGGTCACGATCGACCCGTTCCGCGGCGCCGTGGCCCAGGGCGTGGCGGGGTCCCTGCTGTTCCTGGGCGGGACGCTGATCCCCGTGCCGATGTCCACGTCCCAGACCACGGCCGCCGCGATCCTGGGCGCGGGACGGCAGCAGCGCTTCCACACGGTCAACGTCCGGGTGGTGCGGCGGGTCCTCCTTGTGTGGTTCCTCACCGTCCCGGCGTGCGGGGCGATCTCCGGCACGCTCCTGCTCGCCCTCTCCCCCCTGCTGTAGGACCGCTCCGCGGACCCCGCACCGGGGTCGAGGGCGCCGACGACGACGGGC
>NZ_JBISWK010000043.1:0-53404 GCF_044462205.1 Kocuria rhizosphaericola
GGCGCCCGTCGTCGTCGCCGTGGGAACTCAGCCGAAGCGGCCGGACACGTAGTCCTCCGTCTGCTTCTCCCGGGGGTTGCTGAAGATCTCGGAGGTGTGGCCGTACTCGATGAGCTTGCCCGGCTTGCCGGTGCCCTGGATGTTGAAGAACGCGGTCCGGTCCGAGATGCGCGCGGCCTGCTGCATGTTGTGGGTCACGATGACCACGGTGTAGTCCTGCTTGAGTTCGTTGATCAGGTCCTCGATCGCCAGGGTGGAGATCGGGTCCAGGGCGGAGGCCGGCTCGTCCATCAGGATCACGTCGGGCTTCACCGCGATTGCCCGGGCGATGCACAGGCGCTGCTGCTGGCCGCCGGAGAGGCTCGAGCCCGGCTTGTCGAGGCGGTCCTTGACCTCGTTCCACAGGTTGGCGCCCTGGAGGGAGCTCTCCACGAGGGCGTCGGCGTCGCCGCGCGAGATCCGCTTGCTGTTGAGCTTCACCCCCGCGAGCACGTTGTCGCGGATGGACATGGTGGGGAACGGGTTGGGGCGCTGGAAGACCATCCCGATCATGGAGCGCACCACCACGGGGTCCACGCCGGGGCCGTAGAGGTCCTCCCCGTCGAGGAGCACCTGGCCCTCGGCGCGGGCGCCGGGAATGACCTCGTGCATGCGGTTGAGGGTGCGCAGGAAGGTCGACTTGCCGCAGCCGGACGGGCCGATGAACGCGGTCACCGACCGGGCGTCGATCCCCATGCTGACGTCCTCGACGGCCAGGAAGTCGCCGTAGTAGACATTGAGGTGGTCGACGTCGATTCGCTTGGACATGTGTGTTCCTTGCTTCTTTCTCGCAGTGGTGCGTGCGGGAGGTGCGTGCGGGAGGTCCGGTGGGAGTGCCGCCCGCGTCAGCGGCCGGCGGCCTTGGGGGCGAAGGCCCTGGCGACCAGCCGGGCGACGAGGTTGAGCAGCATCACGATCAGGATCAGCAGCAGCGCCGCGGCCCACGCGCGCTGCTGCGAGGGGTCGGGGCTGGTCGGGGACGTGGGCGTCATGATCTGGTAGTAGATGAACGTGGGCAGCGTGGTCATCCACCCGGAGAACGCGTTCCAGTTGATCGCCGTCGCGAAGCCGGCGGTGACGAGCAGCGGGGCGGTCTCCCCGATCACCCGGGCGATCGCCAGGGTGACACCGGAGGCGATGCCGGAGATCGCGGTGGGGATCACCACCTTGAGGATCGTCCGCCACTTGCGCACGCCCAGCGCGTAGGCCGCCTCGCGCAGCTCGTTGGGGACGATCTTCAGCATCTCCTCGGTGTTCTTCACGACCGTCGGGATCATCAGCACGGTCAGCGCGACCGCCGCCACGAAGCCGAAGCGGGTGGACGGACCGAGCAGGAGCCCGAAGAGGGCCGCGGCGAACAGGCCCGCCACGATGGAGGGGATGCCCGTCATGACGTCCACGAAGAACGTGATGCCGCGTCCCAGCCAGCCCCCCTTCGAGTACTCCACGAGGTAGATGGCCGTCAGCAGGCCGATGGGGACCGACAGCAGGGTGGCCCAGAAGGTGATGGACACGGTGCCCACGATCGCGTGGTACGCGCCGCCCAGCACGGGCCCGTCCCCCGCGGCCGCGGCGTTGTCCGTGGCGCCGGTGACACCGTTCATGGAGGTCAGCAGCAGGTTGGAGGTCAGGCCGGGGAGCCCGTTGGCGAGCACGGTCCAGATCACGGAGATCAGCGGGACCACCGCCAGGACGAACGCCGTGTAGACGAGGTAGGTCATCAGGGAGTCGGCTCCCTTGCGCCTGCCCTCGATCACCGAGACGACGACCGGCGCGGCGACCAGGAAGACCGCGGCGGCGAGGACGGCCCAGAGGGCCGTGGAGAAGCCCAGGAGGGCCGCGAGGGCCGCCCCCACCACCACGGCGCCGGCTCCGATCACGGGGACCAGCCACTTCGGCCTCTGGTTGCGGGTGAGCATCGGCCGGCGGGGCGAGGAGGGGCGCACCGGCGTGGGGTTGCGGAAGGCGGTGGAGGACATCAGTTGGCTCCCGAGAATTCCTTGTAGCGGGCGACGATGGCGCGGGCGATCATGTTCACGACGAGGGTGATCACGAAGAGGATCAGGCCCGCGGCGATGAGTTCGGACAGCCGCAGTCCGTAGGCCTCCGGGAAGTTGAGGGCGATCTCCGCCGCGATGGTCTGGTTCCCGGACTGCACGAGCGAGGAGGTGAGCGGGCCGCTCGAGAGCACGAGGGCCACCGCCATGGTCTCGCCCAGCGCGCGGCCCAGGGCGAGCATCACCGCGGAGATGATGCCGGGGCGGGCGAAGGGCAGCACCGTCATCCGGATCATCTCCCACCGGGTGGCGCCGAGGGCCAGCGCGGCCTCCTCGTGGAGCTTCGGGGTCTGGACGAACAGCTCCCGGGACATCGCCGTGATGATCGGCAGGATCATGATGGCCAGCACGACCCCGGCCGTGAGCATGGTCTTGCCGGTCTGGGAGGCAGGGCCGCTGAAGATCGGGATGAACCCGAGGTTGGTCGACAGCCAGTCGTAGAAGGGCACCACCGAGGAGGCCAGGACGGTGGTGCCCCAGGCTCCGTAGATCACCGACGGGATCGCCGCCAGCAGGTCGATGACGTAGCCCACGGGCTTGGCGATCCTCGCCGGCGCGTAGTGGGAGATGTACAGGGCCACCAGCACGCCGATCGGGGTGGCGATCACCAGGGCGATCACGGCCGCGATCACCGTGCCGATGACCATCGGCCAGATGTAGGACCAGAAGCCGGCGCCCCCGGAGATCTCCTCGGCGGGGGCCTGGAAGGTGGGCAGCGCCTGCAGGAACAGGAACAGCGCCACGGCCGCCAGGACGGCGAGGATCAGCACGCCGGCCCCGAGGCTGAGCCCGGAGAAGATCGAGTCGCCCGCCTTGCCGCCGGCGGCGGTCTTCCTGGTGGTGACGGTGGTGGACATGTCGGGTGCCCCTTCGATTGCCTGACACGGATGGCGCGGGGACGGGGTGGTGTCCCGGCGCGTGGGTCCGGTGACGCGCCTCACGGGGAAGTCGCCTCACACACGAATGTCCCGTTCGGCGCGGGCGCGGGCGGGAGAGCCCGGGCCCGCACCGAACGGGACCAGCAGAACTGGATCAGCCGGCGACCGTGATCTGGTCGATCGCCTCCTGCGCGGCGGTGCGCAGGTTCTCGGACATGGGAGCGGAGCCCGCGGCCTCGGCCGCCGCCTGCTGCCCCTCCTCGCTGATGACGTACTCGCCGAACGCCTTCGCGAGGTCAGCGGTCTCCTGGGCATCGTACTGCGGGCAGAAGATCTCGTAGGACACGAGCACGATCGGGTAGGTCCCGGACTCGGTGGTGTCGCGCTCGAGGTCCATCGCCATGTCGTACTCGGCGCGCCCCTCGACCGGGGTGGAGTTCTCGACGGCGGCGGAGGCGGCCTCCGGGGAGTACGCCACGTACTCCTCGCCGACGCCCACGGCCACGGTGCCGAGGTCGCCCACGGCAGAGGCGTCCGCGTAGGTGATGGCGCCCTCGGTCGCGTTGGTGGACTGGACCACGCCGGCGGTGCCCTTGTTGTTCTCCGCGGCCCACTGGGACGGCCAGTTGCCGGAGACCTCCTCGGTCCACACCTCGGGGGCGGCCGCGGCCAGGTACTCCTGGAAGTTCTCGGTGGTGCCGGACTCGTCGTTGCGGTGCACCACGGTGATCGGGGTGTCCGGCAGCTCCGCGTCGGGGTTCAGCTCGGCGATGGCCGGATCGTTCCAGGTCTTGATCTCACCGGTGAAGACCTGGGCGATGGTCTCACCGTCCATGTTCACCGTCTCGACGCCCGGCAGGTTGAAGGCCACCGCGATCGGGGAGATGTAGGCGGGGACGTGGAACGCGCCCTCGGGGCCGCAGACCTCCTTGGACGCCTCGTACTCCTCCTCGTCGAGGTAGGCGTCGGAGCCCGCGAAGTCCGCGCCGCCGGCGGTGAAGGCCTCGCGGCCCGCGCCGGAGCCGTCCGGGGAGTACTGCACGGTGGCCTCGGGGTTCGCCTCCTGGAAACCGTTCTGCCACGCGGTCATCGCGGCGTTCTGCGCCGACGACCCGATGCCGGTCAGCGTGCCGGAGACGCCGGAGCCCGCGGCGGTCTCCGCGGAGTCCGAGGCCTGGCCCGTGGCGTTGTCCGAACCGCACGCGGTGAGCGCGAGCGTGCCGATGGCCAGGACGGCCGCGGAACGGCCGAGGTGGGATGCCTTCACTAGTTGCCCCTCAAATCACAGTCGTGGCCCGTCACGGGGCCGTGGTCCAACGTGGCGCCGGAGGACTTCCGGGCCGGTGCAAGAGGTGGATCTGCGGTCGACCCGCGGACCTCTCACCGAGAGACGCTAGGGAACGCAGGTGGCCAGATTGGCCCGGGAAGGTGAACGGAGGGTGAACACCGGCCTCCGGAGCCGTGCCGGAGTTGCGGATCTCACACGCGTCCCCCGTCTCCGGGCGGGCGCGGCGGGTCGGGCGCGCCCGCCGACGGCCCCTTGGCGCTCGCCTAGGATGGCCCCATGCAGCCAGGCGACCGTGCGCGAGCCGCGGCCCGCGCGGTGCGCAGCCGCACCCGGGTCGGCCTCACGCGGGTCCGGACGGGCGTGCTGCAGAGCTTCCAGATCACGGTCGCCAGCGTCGGGGCCTACCTGATCGCCGAGCAGCTGCTGGGTCACTCCGGGCCCATCTTCGCGGCCACGGCGGCCCTGGTGTCGCTGGGCTTCGCGACGGGCGGGCTGCGCTACCGGCGGGTCCTCGAGGTGTCGATCGGCTGCACCCTCGGCATCGCCGTGGGGGACACGCTGATCCACGTCCTGGGCACGGGCGTATGGCAGGCCGGCGTGGTCCTCATGACCTCGATCCTGCTCGCCCGCTTCCTGGACAACGGCACGCTGTTCACCACCCAGATGGGGCTGCAGTCCGTGCTCGTGGTCCTGCTGCCGCCGTCCCAGGACGGGGTCTTCGCCCGCTCCACCGACGCGGTCGTGGGCGGGCTGTGCGCCCTGGCCATGGCCTACTTCGTGCCCACGGACCCGCGGAGCCAGCCGCGCCAGGGCCTGCGGGCGCTCGTCGACGAGTTCTCCGGGGTGCTCCGGGAGGCGAGCCGGGCCATGGAGGCCTACGACGCCACGGCCGCCTGGCACGCGCTCGTGCGGGCCCGTCAGACCCAGCCGCTGGTGGACTCGGTGACGTCCGGGCTGAAGTCCTCCCTCGAGATCGTCACGGCCTCGCCCCTGTACCGCGGCCGCCGCGTGGAGATCGAGGGGATCGCGCACTCCATCCGCTACCTGGACCTCGCCGTGCGCAACGCCCGGGTCCTCACCCGCCGCCTCGCCTCCGTGCTCGATCACGTGACGCTCTCGGACGAGGCCGTGGCCACCATGACAGACGCCCTCGAGGACCTCGCGGACGCCGTCACCACCCTGGGCAACGCGCTCGCGGTGGCCTCGCCCGGGTCCCGGGAGAGCTACCTGCGTCAGGCCCGCAACGAGCTGGCGAACGTGGCCGGGCGCCTGCACCCCGGGCAGATGGGGGTGCGCACCATGGAGGGCGAGACCCTGGTGCTGGACATGCGCCCGATGGTCGTGGACCTCCTGGAGGCGGCCGGGATGACGCACGAGGAGGCGCGCGCCCAGCTCCCCCGGCTCGAGGGCTGGGACCGCGCCTGAGCACGGTGGTGCGCCGCCGTCCCCCGGGCCCTCACCCCGTGGTGTCGGCGGGGAGCAGCTCCGCGACGAGCCGCTGGACCCGGGCCTTGATGTCGTCGCGGATCGGGCGCACGGACTCCACACCCTTCCCGGCCGGGTCCTCCAGCTTCCAGTCCTCGTACCGCTTGCCCGGGTAGAACGGGCAGGCGTCCCCGCAGCCCATGGTGATCACCACGTCGGAGTCCTGCACCGCCTCGTCGGTGAGGAACTTGGGGGTCTCGGCGCTCATGTCGATGCCCTCCTCGGCCATCGCCTCCACGGCGGCCGGGTTCACCGAGTCGGCCGGGGCGGAGCCGGCCGAGCGCACCTCGATGCGCCCGCCGGAGAGGTGGGTGAGGTAGGCGGCGGCCATCTGCGAACGCCCGGCGTTGTGCACGCACACGAACAGGACGCTGGGCCGGGGCGCGTGCCCCGCGGTGAGCTCGTCCAGCAGCCCCCGGACCCGGACGTCGATGTCGTCGCGGACCAGGCGCATCCGTTCGGCGCCCTCGATCCCGCGTGCGGGGGGCTCGTCGGTGTGCCAGGTCTCGATGCTCCCGGTCATGCCCTCGACCGGTTCGACCTCCGCCTCGCCGCCCAGGACCACGACCCGGTCCACGGTGCGCAGCAGGACGGGGTCGATGGGCTTCGGCGTTCCGGAGGACATGTCCGCGCCGAGCTCGGCGACGACCTCGGCGGACAGGGCGTTGATCTTGCTGCCGGGTGTGGTGCCGGCGGAGTGGACCGCCACCGCACCGCGGGCGTGGTGGTCCATGAGGGCGGCGGCCATCTGGGACTTGCCGCCGTTCCTGGCGCACACGAACAGGACGGAGGGCTGGGTGCTGGTCATCGGTGCTCCTGGGACGAGGAGGACGGGCAGGGACGCGGCCGGCTGAGGAGACCGGCTCAGCGGGTGGGGACGGTGCGGTCACCGGGGAAGAGGGCGCGCCCGGCCCACAGGGACACGTAGACCAGGCCGACCAGCACCGGGACCTCGATGAGCGGGCCGACCACCCCGGCCAGGGCCTGCCCGGAGGTGACCCCGAAGGTGCCGATGGCCACGGCGATGGCGAGTTCGAAGTTGTTGCCCGCGGCGGTGAAGGCCACGGTGGTGGACTTCGCGTAGTTCAGCCCCAGGGCGCGGGAGGCCAGCAGCCCGATGCCGAACATGAGGAAGAAGTACACCAGCAGCGGCCACGCGATCCGCACCACGTCCCACGGGTTGGAGGTGATCGCGTCCCCCTGCAGGGCGAAGAGCAGCACGATGGTGAACAGCAGCCCGTACAGCGCCCAGGGCCCCAGCTTGGGCAGGAACGTGCCCTCGTACCACTCCCGGCCCTTGGCCTTCTCGCCCAGGGTGCGGGTGAGGAACCCGGCGACCAGCGGGATCCCCAGGAACACCAGCACCGAGATCACGATGGACCACACGGAGAACTCCGCCGAGGTGGTCGGCAGCCCCAGCCAGGCGGGCAGGACCTGGAGGTAGAACCAGCCCAGGGCGCCGAAGGCGACGACCTGGAAGACCGAGTTGATCGCCACCAGCACCGCGGCCGCCTCCCGGTCCCCGCAGGCGAGGTCGTTCCAGATCAGCACCATCGCGATGCACCGGGCCAGCCCCACGATGATCAGCCCGGTCCGGTACTCCGGCAGATCGGGGAGGAAGATCCAGGCCAGGGCGAACATCAGGGCCGGGCCCACGATCCAGTTCAGCACCAGGGAGGCGCCCAGCAGACGCCGGTCACCGGCCACGCGGCGGGTCTCGTCGTAGCGGACCTTGGCCAGCACCGGGTACATCATCACCAGCAGCCCGATCGCGATCGGCACGGACACCTCCCCGATCCGCACGGCCTCCAGGGCGGTGTCCAGCCCCGGGACGAAACGCCCCAGCAGGAGACCGGCGAGCATGGCCGCGATGATCCAGACGGGCAGCCAGCGGTCGAGGAAGGACAGGTCCTTC
Source organism: Kocuria rhizosphaericola (assembly GCF_044462205.1). Lineage (NCBI taxonomy): Bacteria > Bacillati > Actinomycetota > Actinomycetes > Micrococcales > Micrococcaceae > Kocuria > Kocuria rhizosphaericola. The sequence goes on from NZ_JBISWK010000043.1 coordinate 7,663, forward strand.
ATCACCCCCTGATGGACGGCGGGGGCGGTGGTGGTGCTGCTCATGGGCGCGGAGACCTCTTCGTATCGACGGGCATCTATTCCGCACAGTACGTGTTGCATCGACAGTCGTCAATGTAGGATGGGGTGATGACTCTTGCACCGGACCTCGACCCCCAGGTCGCCGCCGGGGCCGCCACCCGGTGCGCCCCCGGCGCACCGGCCACGGAGTGCTGCTCGCTCTCCGGCGGACCCATGGGTCCCGACGACGCCCAGCGCGTGGCGGGCCTGCTCAAGGCCCTGGCCGACCCCACCCGGCTGCGCCTGCTCTCCCACGTGGCCGCCCAGGGCTGCGACACCGTGTGCGTGTGCAGCCTCACCGACGACCTCGGCATCAGCCAGCCGACGGTCAGCCACCACATGAAGAAGCTCGTCGACGCCGGCCTGCTCACCCGCGAGCAGCGGGGCAAGTGGGCGCACTACTCCGTGGTGCCCGAGGCGTTCGCGGAGCTGCGCACCTTCCTCGACCTGCACTGAGCCGGCCGCGGCGCTTGGGCCGTCCGACGCGGCGGCTAGCCTGGAGGCCATGAGCACCCGCACCCGCCGCAACTCCCCCGCCTACCGCTGCACCGAGTGCGGCTGGACCACGGCCAAGTGGGTGGGCCGGTGCGGGGAGTGCCAGGCGTGGGGCACGGTCGAGGAGATCGGCGAGCACAAGGCCCGCACCACGGCCGCCCGGTCCATCGCCGACCCGGCCCGCCCCATCGCCCAGGTGGACGCCACTGTGGCGGCCTCGGCGCCCACCGGGGTGCCGGAGCTGGACCGCGTCCTCGGCGGCGGGCTCGTCCCCGGAGCGGTGGTGCTGATGGCGGGCGAGCCCGGGGTCGGGAAGTCGACGCTGCTGCTCGACGTCGCCGCGCGCTTCGCGGAGGGCACGGGCGAGGGCACCCGCGACGTCCTCTACGTCACGGGCGAGGAGTCCGCGGCGCAGGTGAAGCTGCGCGCGGACCGGATCGACGCCGTGGCGCCCACCCTGTACCTCACCGCCGAGACGGACCTGGCCACGGCGCTGGGCCACATCGAGACGATCTCCCCCCGCCTGCTCGTGGTCGACTCCGTGCAGACCCTGGCCAGCGCCGAGGTCGAGGGCTCCGCGGGCGGGGTGACGCAGGTCCGCGAGGTCGCGGCCTCCCTGATCGCCGCGGCCAAGAAGCGGAACATGACCACGCTGCTCGTGGGCCACGTGACCAAGGACGGCTCCATCGCCGGACCTCGGCTGCTCGAGCACCTGGTCGACGTCGTGTGCCAGTTCGAGGGCGAGAAGCACTCCCGGATCCGGCTGCTGCGGGCGGTCAAGAACCGCTACGGCCCCACGGACGAGGTCGGCTGCTTCGACCTCACCGAGACCGGGATCACGAGTGTGGAGGACCCCTCGGGCCTGTTCGTCTCCCGCACGGCGATGCCGGTCTCCGGCACGTGCCTCACGGTGACCCTCGAGGGCCGCCGCCCCCTGCTCGCCGAGGTGCAGGCCCTGCTGGACCGATCCTCCACCGCCCAGCCCCGGCGGGCCACCGCCGGTCTCGACTCCTCGAGGGTGGCCATGCTGCTCGCCGTCCTGCAGCGGCGGGCCGGCGTGAACCTGGCCGGACTGGACTGCTATGTCTCCACGGTCGGCGGCGTGAAGCTCACCGAGCCGTCCACCGACCTCGCCGTGGCCATGGCACTGGCCTCGGCCGCGCAGGACCGGCCCCTGCCGCAGCGCCTCGTGTGCTTCGGGGAGGTGGGCCTGGCCGGGGAGGTGCGGCCCGTCCCGGGCATCGGGCGCCGCATCCAGGAGGTCGCCCGGCTGGGCTTCACCCACGCGGTCGTGCCCGCGAGCCCCACCGGGCCGGGCCCGATCCCGGCGGGCTTCACCGTCCGGGAGGTGACCACCATCAGCGACGCGATGGAGCTGCTCTTCCCGGCCTCCGCCGCCGCGCCCGCCCGGAAGCGGCAGACCGCCGCGGCCGTATGATGTGACCGTGGCGAAGACCCCTGAGAACGCACTGCGCAAGACGCTGGCCCGCATCGCGCCCGGCACCGAGCTGCGCACCGGTCTCGAGCGGATCCTGCGCGGGCGCACGGGCGGGCTGATCGTCCTCGGCTTCGACCGCTCCGTCGAGGCCATCTGCTCCGGCGGCTTCGACATCGACACCGACTGCTCCGCGCCCAAGCTGCGGGAACTGGCCAAGATGGACGGGGCCATCATCTGCGACCGGGACGCCACCCGCATCCTCAAGGCCGGGGTCCAGCTCGTCCCCGACGCCTCGATCGACACCACGGAGTCCGGCACCCGGCACCGGTCCGCGGAGCGCACGGCCAAGGAGACCGGGGTGCCGGTGATCTCGGTGAGCCAGTCCATGAGCGTCATCACGATCTACGTGGGCGAGACCCGCTACGCCATCGAGGGCTCCCAGTCGATCATGGCCCGCGCCAACCAGGCCCTGCAGACCCTCGAGCACTACAGCCACCGGATGGAGCAGGTGCTCGGCAACCTCTCCTCGCTCGAGATCGAGGCGTCCGTGACGGTGCGGGACGTCGCGCTGACCCTGCAGCGCATGGAGATGGTCCGGCGGATCTCCTCCGAGATCGGCTGGTACGTCCTCGAGCTCGGCGTGGACGGGCGGCTCATCGCCCTGCAGCTCGAGGAGCTCACCGCGGGCACCGGCCCGGGGCCGGACGTGGTGCTGCGCGACTACCTGCCCGACGGCACCCCCGCGGAGGGCATCGAGGAGGGACTGGGGCGCCTCGCGGAGCTCACCCCCACGGAGCTCATCGACCTGCAGCGGATCGCGGTGTCGGTGGGCCTCGTCGAGCCGCAGGGCAGCCTCGAGACGGAGCTGCACCCGCACGGCTACCGGCTGCTGGAGGGCATCAAGTCGATGCCGCGGGCGGTGGCCAACCGGCTCGTGCGCCGGTTCGACGGCCTGCAGTCCCTGATGGCCGCCAACCTCGAGGACCTCAAGGCGGTCGAGGGCATCGGCGAGCAGCGGGCCCGCACGGTGCGCGAGTCCCTCTCCCGGATGGCCGAGACCAGCCTGCTCGAACGCTTCATGTGAGCCGCGCGCGGCGCGCTCACTCCAGGACGAACGGCGCGGGGTCGGCGGTGCGCTCCCCGAGGGAGGTCACGAGGCGGTAGTAGCCGGGCTGGGCCTCGCCCCCCGCCTCCGTGCAGCCCTCGGCGGTGCGCGCTCGGTTCCACGTCAGCCGGGCGCTCTCCTCCTGCCCGGGCTCGAGCGTCACTTCCGCGTCCTCGGAACCGGCCTGGCAGTGCCTGCTGTCGAAGACGGTGTCCGACCCCGAGGTCACCTCGTAGACCATCCGGGAGGTGCCCGCGTTGACGCGGCAGGGGTCCTCCCCCGTGTTCTCCAGGGTCAGCACGAGGACCGGCTGCACGTCCTCGGCGTAGCTCTCCCGGTCCGTGGACGCCCGCACGGCGAGCTCGGCGCCGCACTCCTCGACCGGCCCCTCCGTCGCGGACTCCGACGCCGGCGCGCTCTCGTCCGGCCTCGGCGTGAAGTCCGCGAAGGGCTCCTGCGAGGCCGCGGCGGCGGACGCCGTGGCCTCGTCCGGGGCCGGGGCGTCCCCCGTCTCCTCGGGGCCCAGCATGCCAGCGACGGCCGAGACCAGTCCCACGGCCACGAGCACGAGCAGCACGCCCGCCGCGAGGGCCGCCACGAGCCGGCGGCGCCGGTACACCTCGGGGCTCTCGCGCCGGGATCCGGGGTGGCGGGGAGCTCCTCCGTCGTCGTCGTGACCGTTCCCCGACCGTCCGTGGGGGGTGCTCCCGGAACCCTTCTGTGCCATGCCCCCAGGCTACAGTGGACTCCGATGAGCTCCCCGCACACAGCCCCGACTCCGGCCGCGGGACCCGGACTGCCGGGCCTGCACCAGGCCGTGACCGACTGGTTCGACGACGCCGCCCGGGACCTCCCGTGGCGGGACCCGTCCTGCTCCCCGTGGGGGGTCGTGGTCAGCGAGTTCATGCTCCAGCAGACGCCCGTGGTGCGCGTGCTGCCCGTGTGGAGGGCGTGGATGCAGCGCTGGCCACGGCCGGCCGACCTCGCCGCCGAGAGCACCGGGGAGGCCGTGCGCGCGTGGGGCCGGCTCGGCTATCCGCGGCGGGCCCTGCGCCTGCACGCGGCCGCCGTCGAGATCACCGAGCAGCACGGGGGCCGGGTCCCGGCCTCGCACGACGCGCTGCTGGCCCTGCCCGGCGTGGGCGCCTACACGGCCGCCGCCGTCGCGGTCTTCGCGTTCGGTGACCGGCAGACCGTGGTGGACACGAACATCCGCCGCGTGCACGCCCGGGTGGTCACTGGCCGGGCCCTGCCGTCTCGGTCGCTGACGGCCGCGGAGCTCCGGCTCGCAGAGGAGCTGATGCCGGAGGACGACGCCCTGGCGGTGCGCTGGAACCAGGCGGTCATGGAGCTCGGCGCCCTCGTCTGCACGGCCCGCTCGCCCCGGTGCGAGCAGTGCCCGGTGCGGGACGCGTGCGCGTGGGTCGCCGCGGGCCGGCCCGAGCCCGTCGAGACCCCCCGGGGCCAGCGCTGGCACGGCACGGACCGCCAGGTCCGCGGGGCGATCATGGCGGTGCTGAGGGCCGGGTCGGCGCCGGTCCCGGCGCTCCACCTCACGGGCCCCGTGGACGTCGCGACGGGCGCGGGCCTGCCGCCGGAGGCCCTGCGGGCCCTGGACGCGCTGCACGGACTGGAGGCCCCGGAGGAGCAGCGACTGCGCGCCCTGGAGGGGCTGGTGCGGGACGGGCTGGCCGTCGCCGGGCCCGGCGGGGTCAGGCTTCCGGGCTGAGCTCGAGCAGCATCCGGGTGTTGCCGAGGGTGTTGGGCTTCACGCGGGCCAGGTCGAGGTACTCGGCCACGCCCTCGTCGTGGGAGCGCAGCAGCTCGGCGAACACGTCGGGGTCGACCTGGTTCTGGTTGGGCATGACCTCGAAGCCGTAGCGGCTGAAGAAGTCGACCTCGAAGGTCAGGCAGAACACGCGGGAGACTCCCACGGCGCGGGCCCGTTCGATCAGCCCGCCCAGCAGCGTGCGCCCCACCCCGCGGCCCCGCCACGCGTCGGAGGTGGCCAGGGTCCGGACCTCGCCCAGGTCCTCCCACATCACGTGCAGCGCGCCGCAGCCGACGAGACCGGCCTGCTCGTCGCCGACCGCCTCCATCACCAGGAACTCCTGGATGCCCTCGTAGTAGGCGACCGTGTCCTTGTTGATCAGCACCCCGGCGCGCGCCAGCGGGGCCACGAGGTCCTTGATGGCGGGAACGTCGGAGGTACGGGCTGGTCGCAGGCGCAGGTCGGTCACGCGGCAAGTGTACGCTTGCGAACACGCACGCCCCTCGGGGGTTACCCCCCGAGGCCGTCCCCACTTGGGTGGACGCCGAGGGCCCGCCGCCGGGTGCGCGGCGGGCCCTCGGCGGAGGTGGGACGGACTCAGCCCTCGGAGCGGTTCTCGCCGTCACCGCGGGAGACGTCGACGTCCTCCAGGCCGCCCATCGGGTCGACTATGCCGTCGCCCGTGAGGTCGGACATCGGGGTGGAGGAGAAGGTCAGCTTCTCCGCGTCCCCCTCGCCGTCGGTGTTGACGAAGATCTTCTCGCCGGTGCTGATCTCCCCGAAGAGGATCTTCTCGGACAGCTGGTCCTCGATCTCCCGCTGCATGGTGCGGCGCAGCGGACGGGCGCCCATGGACGGGTCGTAGCCCTTGCGGCTGACCCAGCGCTTCGCGGAGTCGGAGAGCTCGATCGACATCCCCTGGTCGCGCAGCCGCTCCTGCAGCCGGGCCACGAACAGGTCCACGATCTGCACGATCTCGTTCTCGGTGAGCTGCGGGAAGACGATGATCTCGTCCACGCGGTTGAGGAACTCGGGCCGGAAGTGCTCCTTGAGCTCGTCCTGGACCTTCGCCTGCATGCGCTCGTAGTTGGACGCGGGGTCCACACCGGTCTGGAAACCGACCGGGACGGCCCGGGAGATGTCCTTGGTGCCCAGGTTCGTGGTCATGATGATCACGGTGTTCTTGAAGTCCACCACGCGGCCCTGCGAGTCGGTCAGGCGACCGTCCTCGAGGATCTGCAGCAGCGAGTTGAACAGGTCCTGGTGCGCCTTCTCGACCTCGTCGAAGAGCACCACCGAGAACGGCTTGCGGCGCACCTTCTCGGTGAGCTGGCCGCCCTCCTCGTAGCCCACGTAGCCCGGAGGGGCGCCGAAGAGCCGGGACACGGTGTGCTTCTCCTGGTACTCGGACATGTCGAGGGTGATGAGGGCGTCCTCGTCCCCGAAGAGGAACTCCGCCAGCGCCTTCGCGAGCTCGGTCTTGCCCACGCCCGTGGGCCCGGCGAAGATGAACGACCCGCCGGGGCGCTTCGGGTCCTTCAGGCCCGCCCGGGTGCGCCGCATCGACCGGGAGAGCGCCCTGATGGCGTCGTCCTGGCCGATGATGCGCTTGTGCAGCTCGTCCTCCATGTGCAGGAGACGGCCCGTCTCCTCCTCGGTGAGCTTGTAGACGGGCACTCCCGTGGAGGCGGAGAGCACGTCGGAGATGACCTCGGGAGTCACCTCGGCGAGCTCGTCGCCGCCGTCGCGCCAGGCACGGTCCTTCTCGTCCCGCTCCGCGATGAGCTTCTGCTCCGTGTCGCGCAGCGAGGCGGCCTTCTCGTAGTCCTGGCCGTCGATCGCGGCCTCCTTGAGCCGCTTCACCTCGACGATGCGGTCGTCGAGCTCCTTGATCTCCGGCGGTGCGGTCATCCGCTTGATCCGCAGGCGCGCGCCCGCCTCGTCTATCAGGTCGATCGCCTTGTCCGGCAGGAAGCGGTCGGAGACGTACCGCGCGGCGAGGTGCACCGCCGCCTCGAGGGCGTCGTCCGAGATGGACACGCGGTGGTGTGCCTCGTACTTGTCGCGCAGGCCCTTGAGGATCTCCACGGCGTGGGCCTCGGAGGGCTCGTCCACCTGGATCGGCTGGAAGCGGCGCTCGAGGGCCGCGTCCTTCTCGATGTGCTTGCGGTACTCGTCGAGGGTCGTGGCGCCGATGGTCTGCAGCTCGCCCCGGGCCAGCATGGGCTTGAGGATGGAGGCCGCGTCGATCGCGCCCTCGGCCGCACCGGCGCCCACGAGGGTGTGGATCTCGTCGATGAACAGGATGATGTCGCCGCGGGTGCGGATCTCCTTGAGCACCTTCTTGAGCCGCTCCTCGAAGTCGCCGCGGTAGCGGGAGCCCGCCACGAGGGAACCGAGGTCCAGGGTGTAGAGGTGCTTGTCCTTGAGCGTCTCCGGGACGTCGCCGCGGACGATGGCCTGGGCGAGGCCCTCGACCACCGCGGTCTTGCCCACGCCGGGCTCGCCGATCAGCACCGGGTTGTTCTTGGTGCGCCGGGAGAGGATCTGCATGACCCGCTCCATCTCGCGGAACCGCCCGATGACCGGGTCCAGCTTGCCCTCGCGGGCGGCCGCGGTGAGGTTGCGGCCGAACTGGTCCAGCACGGCCGAGCCCGCGGGCGTGCCCTCGGACTGACCGGCCGAGCGCACGCCGGCGCCCTCCTTCTCGGGGGTGCCCCCGCCCTGGTAGCCGGAGATCAGCTCCAGCACGGTGGAGCGCACCTTCTGGGGCTCCGCGCCGAGCTTGGTCAGCACCTGCGCGGCCACGCCCTCGCCCGCGCGGATGATGCCCAGCAGGATGTGCTCGGTGCCGATGTAGTTGTGGCCGAGCTGCAGGGCCTCGCGCAGCGAGAGCTCGAGGACCTTCTTCGCCCGCGGGGTAAAGGGGATGTGCCCGGACGGGGCCTGCTGGCCCGGCCCGATGATGTCCTGGACCTGTTCGCGGGCGCCGGTGAGGGTGATGCCCATCGAGTCGAGCGCCTTCGCGGCCACTCCCTCGCCCTCGTGGATCAGCCCGAGCAACAGGTGCTCGGTGCCGATGTAGTTGTGGTTGAGCATCCTGGCCTCTTCCTGGGCCAGCACCACGACCCGGCGGGCGCGGTCGGTGAAGCGTTCGAACATGGATACTCCTCAGTCGATGTCTGCACCCGATGCTACGCACCCGTGCGGACGAACGGGGGGCTGTTCGCCACCGGCGAGAAGACCGGCGCCGGGGGCGCGGACGACCCCGCAACAGCGTGCGGCAATTTCCGCCGCCTGCGTCCGCCCCGACAAGAGCGCAGGTCATCAAAAGAATGGGGAGAGAATTCGCGCCCGGACCCGTCCACCGTCAAAACCGGACCCGTCCACCGCCGAAAGTAGTCCCTCCGGACCCGGAAAGGGGAAAGGAGGGACCGGTGAACCGGTCCCTCCTCCTATTGTGCGGAGCGGTGAGCGCGCGCTCCTATTTGTGCGCGTCGTAGTACGCCTTCTGCACGTCCTGGTGAATGCGGCCGCGGTCGGAGACCGGGTGACCGTTCTCCCGGGCCCACTGCCGGATGGCCGCGGTGTCCGGGTTGGACTTCCCGGTCGGGCGCGCCTGCTTCGGCGTCTGCTTGCTCTGGGCGCGCCGCGCCTTGGCGATGAACGGCCGCACGGCGTCGCGCAGCTTGGCCGCGTTCTCCTCGGAGAGATCGATCTCGTACTGCGCGCCGTCGAGACCGAAGCGCACGGTCTCCTCGGCGGGCCCGCCGTCGAGGTCGTCCTCGAGAATGATCTTCACGGTCTGTGCCATAACTGGAACTCTCCTCCGCCTCTCGGCGATCGTCTTTCCCCGGACACGCCGGGAGACGGCGTGTCCTGAGGCGGTGCTGATTCCCCCGTGTCGGACCGGTTGATCCGGATCGTGAATTCCGGCGACCCCCGGGAGAACGAACTCCCGGCGTCGTCGAGTTTATCCTACAATTCCGGAACGGAATTCAACAGCACGGAAATGCGGACAAAACCGGCACCAATTCGAATTCATCGGAAAGGCCCGGAGGACGGAGAGCGGGGCCTCAGCGTTCCGTCCGGCGGCCACGGCGCGGGGGACGGCCGAACGGCAGGTCGTCGCCGTCGCGCCGCTTGAGCTCCTCGTACCAGCGCTCGGCGTCCTCCTGCGAGCGGGACTCGACGGCGCGCTCCGTGCGGTCGCCGCGGAAGATCCAGCGCAGGACGAACCAGAAGATGATGCCGATGCTGATCGAGGGCAGCAGGACAGCGATGTATTCCATGGGTGCGATTCTCCCGGGGAGATCTGGGCGGCGGCTGGTGACGGCGGGGGCCGCGGCGTGGCCGCGGCCCCCGGGGTCAGTCCTGCTCTGGCTTCATGAGGGGGAACAGGATGGTCTCCCGGATCCCCAGGTCGGTGAAGAGCATGATGAGCCGGTCCAGGCCCAGGCCCAGACCGCCCATGGGCGGGGCACCGTGCTCGAGGGCGCGCAGGAAGTCCTCGTCGAGCCGCATGGCCTCGTCGTCGCCGGCCGCGGCCCGGTGGGACTGCTCGGTGAGCCGCTCGCGCTGGACCACGGGGTCGATCAGCTCGGAGAACGCCGTGCCGCGCTCCATCCCCCCGATGATCAGGTCCCAGGCCTCGATCAGGCCGTGCTCGGAGCGGTGCTGACGGGCGAGGGGCTGCGCCGAGGGCGGGTAGTCGCACACGAAGGTCGGCTGGACCAGGGTGGGCTCCACGATCTCGCCGAACAGCTCGAGCACGTACTTCTCCGCGTCCCACATCGGGCCGACGGGCACCTCGTGCTCCTCGGCGATCCGGTGCAGGGTCTCCACGGGCGTTCCCGGCGTGATCGGCTGCCCCACGGCCTCGGACAGGGCGGGATAGACGGACAGCCAGCGCCACTCCCCGCGCAGGTCGATCGTGCCCTTCTCCGTCTCGATGGTGTCGACCCCCAGGGCGTCGGCGCAAGCGAGGATGATCTCCTTGATCCGCTCGGCCATCGTGAACTGGTCGGCGTAGGCCTCGTAGGCCTCCAGGGTGGTGAACTCGGGGCTGTGCGAGGAGTCGACGCCCTCGTTGCGGAAGACCCGGCCGATCTCGAAGACCCGCTCGATCCCGCCGACCACGGCGCGCTTGAGGTAGAGCTCCGTGGCGATGCGCAGGGTCATGTCCTGGTCGAACGCGTTGAGGTGGGTCTCGAACGGCCGGGCCGTGGCCCCGCCGTGCAGAAGCTGCAGGATCGGCGTCTCGATCTCCACGTAGCCGCGCTCCACCAGGACGTTGCGCACCGTCTGGATGATCCGCGCCCGCTTCACGACGACGTCGCGGGCCTCGGGCCGGACGATGAGGTCGAGGTAGCGCCGGCGCACACGGGTCTCCTCGTTGAGCTCGTTGTGCAGCGTGGGCAGGGGCCGGATCGCCTTCGACGCCATGGACCAGGCGTCGGCCATCACGGAGAGCTCGCCGCGGCGGGAGGCGATCACCTCGCCGTGCACGGCCACGAAGTCGCCGAGGTCCACCAGGGACTTCCACTCGCCCAGGGACTCCTCCCCCACCTTCGCCAGGGAGAGCATGACCTGCAGCCGGGTGCCGTCCCCCTCCTGGAGGGTCGCGAAGCACAGCTTGCCGGTGTTGCGCACGAAGACCACGCGCCCGGCCACGCCGATGAACTGCCCGGTCTCCTCGCCGGGCTCGAGGTGCCCGTGCGCCTCCCGCACCTCGGCGAGGGTGTGCGTGCGCTCCACGCCCACGGGGTAGGCCTCCCGGCCCGAGTCGAGGAGCCGGGCGCGCTTGGCGAGCCGGAACTGCATCTGGTCCGAGAGCTCGGCCTGTTCGGCCTCGTCCTGGGCGGTCGTGGAGGTGTTCTGCGCGTTGGTCACAGTTGTCCAGGATAACGGGAGGGGTCAAATCCCGACCGGGGCGCTCAGAGCACGAGGTTGTCGATCAGCCGGGTGCCGCCCACGTGGGCCGCCACGAGGGCGAGGGCGCCGGGCGCCGGCTCCACCGGCGCCAGGGTGCGGGGGTCGACGACGACGAGGTAGTCGAGCCGGACCCGGTCCTCGGCGTCGATCCGCCGCCGGGCGGCCCCGAGGTCGAGCTCCCCGGCGGCGAGCGCGCGGAGGGTGCGCGGGAGCACGAGCGCGGACCGGCGCTGCGCGGCGTCGAGGTAGCGGTTGCGGGAGGACAGGGCCAGCCCGTCGTCGTCGCGCACGATGGGCACGCCCCGGACGGTGACGGGCAGGTCGAAGTCGGCGACCATCCGGCGCACGAGGAGCAGCTGCTGGGCGTCCTTCTCCCCGAAGTACGCCCGGAAGGCGGCCGGGGCGGGCGGGGCGGTGATGTTGAGGAGCTTGTTGACCACGGTCAGGGCGCCGTCGAAGTGGCCGGGGCGGCTCGCGCCGTCGAGCACGGAGCCGAGCCGGCCGGAGGTGACGCGCACGAGGGGCTCCCCGTCCGGGTACATCTGCGTCACGGACGGGGCGAACACGAGGTCGGCCCCGAACCGGGAGAGCAGCTCGACGTCGGCCTCCAGGGTGCGCGGATAGCGCTCGAAGTCCTCGTCCGGGCCGAACTGCAGCGGGTTGACGAAGACCGAGACCGCGACCACGGCGTTCTCCTCCCGGGCGAGGCGCACCAGGTGGCCGTGCCCTTCGTGCAGGGCGCCCATGGTGGGCACGAGCCCCAGCGACGGCGGCTCCTGCACCGCGCCGAGCCGGCCGGCGAGGGCGGCCCGGAACTCGCCGACGCCCCGGCAGACGCGGGGGGCGGCGGGGGTGCTCACGGGGCGTCCTCCCCGTCGGCACCGCCGGTTCCGTGGGTGAGCTCGAGGGCGGCGAGCACGGCGTCGTAGCGCGGGCGGTCGAGCAGGCCGCGGTCCAGGGCGCGGCGGGCGGTGACGCGGGCGAGGTCCAGGTAGGCCAGCAAGACGTCGTCGCCGCCGTGGCCGTGCGCGTACTCGTCCAGGGCGTCCCGGTGGGCGGCCACGGTCCCCGCGTCGCCGCGGGCCACGGGTCCGGTCAACGCCGACTCCCCCGCGGCCAGGGCGTTGTCCAGGGTGGCCCGCAGCAGCGGCCCGACCATGCGGTCGGGCTGCTCCACCCCGATGTCGCGGAGCACCTGCATGGACTGCCCGGCGACGGTCATCAGGTGGTTGGCGCCGTGGGCGAGGGCCGCGTGGTAGAGCGGGCGGTCGGCCTCCGCCACCACCACGGGCTCGGCGCCCATCTCGACGACCAGCGCCTGGGCGATGGGCAGCACCGGGCCCGGGGCCGTGATCCCGAACGAACAGTCGCTCAGGCGGGCCAGGTCCAGGCTCATGCCCGTGAAGGTCATCGCCGGGTGGATCGCCAGCGGGATCGCCCCGAGCCGGCGGGCCGGGTCCAGGACCCCGGTCCCCCAGCGGCCCGCGGTGTGCACCACGAGCTGGCCGGCCTGCCACAGCCCGGCGTCGGCGAGGCCCTGCACGAGCCCGGGCAGCTCGTCGTCGGGCACGGCGAGCAGCACGAGCTCGGCGCGCTCGAGCACGGACGGGACCTCGAGGACGGGGACCCCGGCCAGGAGGGCCTCGGCCCGGTCCCGGCTGGCCTCGGAGACGGCGTTGACGCCGACGACGGCGTGGCCGGCGGCGCGCAGCGCGGCGCCCAGGACGGCGCCCACCTTCCCGGCGCTGACGACCCCGACCCCGAGGCGTCCCGGGCGGTCGGACGGGTGGGTCATGCTGTCTCCTGCCGGGGGGTCTGGGGGTGGTCCGGGCCGTCGGCCAGTCTACGGGCACCGGCCGCGTGCACCGCCTGGGCGGCGGCGAGCGCCCGGGCGTCCCCGGCGTCGAGGTGCGGGACCGCCACGGTCACGGGGCCCGGCGTGGAGTGCAGGTGGACGTCGGCGAGGCCCAGGGCCCGCTCGAGCGGTCCCTGGCTCACGGCCACCGACTGGGTCTTCTCGTGCGGCAGCACGGCGGTGCGCCGGCCCAGCCGCCCGGACCGCACGGCGAGGACGTCGCCGGTCGCGGCGAAGCCGGTCCGGCGGTGCACGAGGGGGTCGAGCCACCGGGCCCGGCGCGGGGAGGTGGTGAACCGGCCCTGCCCGCCCAGCCCGTGCAGGCCCTCCCGCAGCAGCGCCGCGAGGTCCCCGTCCCGGGCGCCGGGCAGGGCCAGGTGCAGGACCTGCTGCACCTGGGACAGGGTGCCGACGGGCAGCAGGGTGGAGCGCATGGCGTCGCTCTCCCCCGCGGCGGGACCGTAGCCGGCCACGTTGACCCGCACCCGGTACCAGCCGAAGGGCCGCCAGAGCAGCGGCTGGTCCACGCCCAGCGCCTGGATCCGCCCCGCGGGGACGGTCTGGGACCGGACGTCGAACAGGCCGTAGCGCACGCGCATGCCCTCGGGGACGCGCAGCAGCCGGAAGTGGTAGCCCTGCTCGACCCGGCGGTAGGAGATGGCCCCGAAGCTGATCAGACCGGGCAGCCAGGCCGCCAGCATCGCGGGCCCGGTCCGTGGGTCCACCAGGAGGGCGACCGGCGCGGCGGCCAGCAGCACGGCCAGGGCGACGGCGGAGCCGGAGGCGAGCACGGACCCGATCAGCCGCGGCACCGGCACCCCGAGCACCGGACGCTCCTGGTCGCCGGTCACCGCCCAGGGCGCCGGCCGCCGCAGGGGCGCACCGGGCGCGGGGACGGAGGGGCCCTGTCCCGGGGCGGCCTGGCCGATCCGGCCCAGCAGCTCGCCGCGCAGCGCGCGGGCCTGGGGGTGGGTGAGGTAGGACAGGGACACCGCCGACTGCCCGGCGTCCGCCACCTCGAACTGCAGCTCGGCCAGCCCCAGCAGCCGGGGCAGGAACGGGCGGTGGATGTCGATGGCCTGCACCCGGTCCAGCCGGGCCTGGCGCTCCTGCCGGAAGAGCACCCCGGAGCGGATCCGCACGTGCTCCGGGGTCACCTGGTAGCGGGTGAACCACCACGAGACCAGCACGGCCGCCGCGAACACGAGGAGCACGACCACCACGATCCCGGCCAGCGCCCACCAGAAGACGGCGCCCATCCGTGCGGGGTCGAAGTCCTGGGGCGGCACGGCGTCCCCGCGGCCGAGGTAGGCGTCGACGAGGTCGTCGAGGAGGATGTTGACGACGGCCCCCGCGATCACGAGCATCGCGAGCCACCCCTTGACCACCGGCGTCAGCGGGTGGACACGGTGCCACTGCGGAGCCGCCGCGGGGGCGGGCGCAGCGCTCACAGGCCCGCCAGGAGGGCCTCGCCGCGCGCGGTGAGCCGCTCGCGCAGCCGGGACGCCTCGGCGTGCTCCACCCCGGGGATCTCGGCGTGGCTGCCCACGGCCGCGGTGTGCAGCTTCACGGTGGCCAGGCCGAAGCTGCGCTGCAGCGGGGAGACCGACACGTCCACGTACTGCATCCGCCCGTAGGGGATGACCGTGACCCGCTGGTAGAGCAGGCCCCGCCGCACGAGCAGGTCCTCGCCGCGCTCGGCGTAGCCGATCGCCCGGACCCGCCGGGGGGCCAGGAGCACGGAGAGCAGGCCCGCCGCCAGGACGGCCGCGGGCAGGAGCAGCAGCAGGCCCAGAGGGGCGCCGGGCCAGACGCCCGTGGCCGCCAGCACCGCCGGCCAGCCCAGCGCCGCCAGCCAGAACAGGGTGGAGAGGAGGGTGGAGAGGACCACCACGGTGATGTGCCGGGGCGAGACCCGGGTCCAGGCCAGGCCCTCGGGGTCGATCGCGGGGTTGCTCAGGGGCACCCGGTCACCGGGCGTCCCGGCCACGGGGCCGCCGACGGGCCCGTGGGCGGATCTCTCGGGCATAACCACCTTCTCCCTCGGGGAGCTCCTTCTGCCGTCCCCTACGGTACTCGGCCCCCTCCTCCGCGTCGGGATCGTCCGGCGGCAGTTTGCAGAAGCCCTCCACGATCCAGCCCACCACCACCAGGACGAGCCCGGCCCCGGCGTGGACCAGGCTGGCCCACAGCGGTCCCTGGTCGGAGCGCACGGACACGAGGGCGAGCTGCTCGACCGCGACGGCGGCGTGCCAGCCCGTCAGCATCGCCCCCGCCCAGGCCACCGCCTGCGCCCCGGCAGCGGTGCGGGCCGCGACCAGCGGGTCGAAGCGCTCGGGGTGCTCGCCCTCCTGGTGGCGCTTGACCCGCACGCCGAGCACCAGCAGCGCGACGGCGACGGCGGCGAGGGCCGCGAGCGAGGCCCACGGCAGGATCAGCAGCGGCCCGCCCGCCCCCGTCGACAGCCGGTTGGCGGTCCAGCCGACGGCGCCGGCGGCGGCGGCGCACATCAGCAGCGCCGGGACCGTGAGCACGTGCACGGCGGCTCCTCCTCAGTCCCCGTCCCCGCCGGGGGCGGGGAGCTCGTCCAGCAGGGGGATCGTGTCGGGCCCCAGGCCGCCGAGGTCGGCCGCCCGGCGGGCCAGCTCGGCGACGCCGCGCCCCTCGAGCGTCGCGCCGGGATCCATGAGGGCCCAGGGCACGAGCACGAACGCGCGGGTGGCGGCGCGCAGGTGGGGCACGGTGAGGTCCGGCTCGTCGAGGTGCAGGTCGCCGTAGACGACGATGTCGACGTCGAGGGTGCGCGGCCCCCACCGCTGGAGGCGGGTCCGGAGGTGGCGCTCCTCCACCTCCTGGCAGGCCCGGAGCAGCCCGAAGGGGCTCAGGTCGGTCTCCACCTCGACGACGGCGTTGAGGTAGTCCCCCTGACCGGCCGGTCCGCCGACCGGCTTGGAGCGCACGATGGGCGACGCGCGGGTCAGCGTGATCCGCGGGTGGGCGGCCAGGTCGCGGGCGGCCCGGCGCAGCGTGGCCTCCCGGTCGCCGAGATTGGCGCCGAGGGCGAGGACGGCCAGGGTGCCCACGTCAGCGCTCCCGGTAGATCGTGACGGACACGTCGGAGAACGTCACCTCGATGGGCGCCTTGGGCTTGTGCACGGTGACCTCCACCGCGTCGAGCGGGAAGCGGTGGAGCAGCCGCCGGGCGATGCGGTCGGCGAGGGTCTCGAGCAGGTTCACGCTGGGACCGATGACGATGTCCCGCACCTCCTCGGCGACCTCGCCGTAGTGGGCGGTCAGGGCGACGTCGTCCGAGACCCCCGCCGCGGCCAGGTCCAGGTACATGACCAGGTCCACGAAGAAGGGCTGCCCGCTGCGCTTCTCCTGGTCGAGGACCCCGTGGTAGCCCACCGCGCCGACGCCCAGGAGGTTGATCCGGTCCCGGCGGTCGGGGGACCGCGTGGAGGACGCCGGGACGTGCTGGCGGCCCGCCCGGTCCCCGGGGCGCATGCCGGCGGCGTCCCCGCCCTCGTGCGGCACCCGGTTCACCGGCCCGCTCCGGGGGATCCCGCCGGCAGCGCGCCGGCGTCCGCGCCGGGGCGCAGCAGGGCCGGCTCCACGCCGCGCCAGGCGTGCGCGGCGGCCACGGCGTCGACGCTCGGGCGCACGTCGTGGACGCGCACGCACCACGCGCCCGCGTGGGCGGACAGCGCGCTGACCGCGGCCGTCGCCGCGTCCCGTCCGGCCGCCGGACGCGGGGCCCCGTCCTGCTCGAGCAGGGTGCCGAGGAAGCGCTTGCGGGAGGCGGCCACGAGCACCTTGTGGCCGGTGGCCGTGAAGCGCGGCAGCGCCCGGAGCAGCGCCCAGTTCTGCGCCCCCCGCTTGTCGAAGCCCAGCCCGGGGTCCAGGATCAGTCTCTCGGGGGCCACGCCGGCGGCCAGGCAGCGCCCCGTCAGCGCCCCGAGCTCCCCGAGCACCTCCCTGGCGACGTCGTCGTAGACGGCCCGGAAGTCCTGCACGTCGGGCAGGCCCCGGGCGTGCATCAGGACGTAGGGCGCCTGCCGCTCGGCGACCAGGTCGATCATGTCCTGGGTGACGGACAGCCCCGAGACGTCGTTGACGATGTGCGCCCCCGCGTCCAGGACGGCCTCGGCGGTCCCGGCGTGGAGCGTGTCGACGCTGAGCACCGCCCCCGCGGCGGCGAGGGCCTCGACCACGGGCAGGATCCGGCGCCGCTCCTCGGCGGGGGCGATCCGCTGGGAGCCGGGCCGGGTGGACTCGCCCCCGACGTCCACGATGTCGGCGCCCTCGGCCATCATGCGCAGCCCGCGCGCGATCGCGGCCTCGTGCCCGGCGTGCTCCCCGCCGTCGCTGAAGGAGTCGGGGGTGACGTTGAGGATGCCCATGACCAGCGTGCGACCGGTGGGCAGGTCCTCGAAGGAGCCCCAGCCGGAGGGCCGGTGCGCGGAGTCGGTGCGGCCGGAGGTCGTCACGTGCTCAGCGCCCCAGGATGAGGCTCATCGCCTCGGCGCGGGTGGCGGGCTCGCGCAGCTGACCGCGCACGGCCGAGGTGACGGTGTTCGCGCCCGGCTTCCGCACCCCGCGCATGGACATGCACAGGTGCTCGCACTCGATCACCACGATCACGCCGGCCGGCTGCAGGTGCTCCACGATCGCCTCCACGATCTGGGTGGTCAGCCGCTCCTGGACCTGGGGCCGGCGCGCGTAGAGGTCCACCAGGCGGGCGAGCTTGCTCAGTCCGGTGACCATCCCGTCGTGGCCGGGGATGTAGCCCACGTGGGCGTGCCCGTGGAAGGGGACGAGGTGGTGCTCGCAGGTCGAGTAGAAGGGGATGTCCTTCACGAGGACCATCTCGGAGTGGCCGATGTCGAAGGTCGTCCCGAGCACCTCGGCGGGGTCCTGGTGCAGCCCCGCGAACATCTCCGCGTACGCCCGCGCCACGCGCCCGGGGGTGCCCTGCAGGCCGTCCCGGTCGGGGTCCTCGCCGATGGCCAGCAGCAGCTCCCGCACGGCCGCCGCGACCCGCGGCTGGTCCACCGCCCCGGCGCCGGCCTCCAGCGCGGGGGCGGGGTCGGGGTACGGCGGGTCGAACGCCTCGGCGCGCGGGTCGTGCGCGCTCGTCTGCTTCGTGCGGGCCTCGTGGGGCAACGCGCCCTCCTTCGGGATAGGCCGGGTCTGCCGGGCGGAACCAGGGGTCGGCGGACGCGACCGGCTGTCGTCGCTCCATCCTAGGCCCGGCTCAGTCCGTGCCGGTCCCCGGCGTGGTCTCGGCCGTGGTCTCCACGGTGGTCTCGGCAGTGGTCCCGGCGCTGGTGCCGGTGGTGCTCGAGGAGCCGGCGCCCTCCCCCGACGGCACGGAGTGACCGCGCTCCGGGACCTCGACGGGGCGCTCCGGGCCGGCGGCGGCCGCCTGGTCCTGCGGGGCCAGGGTCGCGGGGTCCTGGGCGTGGATCCGCCGGGCCTCCTCGCGCTCGGCCTGCGTGACCACGGGCGGGTCCTCCGAGAGCGGCCGGGTGTCCTTGGACAGCCACACGGGCCGCAGGTCCCGCTGGCGGATGTCGTGGAAGATGTCCGCGATCTGCGCCTCGTTGAGCGTCTCCTTCTCGAGCAGCTCGAGGGCGAGCCGGTCGAGGACCGGACGGTTGTCCATCAGGATCGCGTGCGCCTCGTCGTGGGCCTGCTCGAGCAGGGCCCGCACCTCCTCGTCCACGATCGCGGCGGTGCGCTCGGAGTACTCCCGGCCCGAGCCGGCGGCGTCCCGGCCGAGGAACGGCTCGGAGCTGTCCCCGCCGAGCTTGATCGAGCCCACGCGGGCGCTCATCCCGTACTGGGTGACCATCTTGCGGGCCGTGTCGGTGGCCTTCTGGATGTCGTTGGAGGCGCCGGTGGACGGGTCCCGGAACACGATCTCCTCCGCCGCGCGCCCGCCCATGGCGTAGGCCATCTGGTCGAGCAGCTCGTTGCGGGTGGTCGAGTACTTGTCGTCCATGGGCATGACCATGGTGTAGCCCAGGGCCCGGCCGCGGGGCAGGATCGTGATCTTCGTGACCGGGTCCGTGTTGCGCAGGGCGGCGGCCACGAGCGCGTGCCCGCCCTCGTGGTAGGCGGTGACCTTGCGCTCGAGCTCCTTCATGATCCGGCTGCGCTTCTGCGGGCCGGCGATCACGCGGTCGATCGCCTCGTCCACGGCGCGGTCGTCGATGAGCTGGGCGTGGGAGCGGGCGGTCAGCAGCGCCGCCTCGTTCATCACGTTGGCGAGCTCCGCGCCCGTGAAGCCGGGGGTGCGCTTGGCCACGGCGGCGAGGTCCACGTTGTCCGCGAGCGGCTTGCCCTGGGAGTGCACCCGGAGGATCTGCAGGCGGCCCTTCATGTCGGGGGCCTCCACGCCGATCTGGCGGTCGAAGCGGCCGGGGCGCAGCAGCGCCGGGTCGAGGACGTCGGGCCGGTTGGTCGCGGCGATCAGGATGACGTTGGTCGTGGCGTCGAAGCCGTCCATCTCGACGAGCAGCTGGTTGAGGGTCTGCTCGCGCTCGTCGTTGCCCCCGCCCATGCCCGCGCCGCGCTGGCGGCCCACGGCGTCGATCTCGTCCACGAAGATGATGGCGGGCGCGTTCTCCTTGGCCTGCTGGAACAGGTCGCGCACCCGGGAGGCGCCCACGCCCACGAACATCTCGACGAAGTCGGAGCCGGAGATCGAGAAGAAGGGCACGCCGGCCTCACCGGCCACCGCCCGCGCGAGCAGGGTCTTGCCGGTGCCGGGCGGGCCGTAGAGCAGCACGCCCTTGGGCACCTTCGCGCCGAGGGCGGTGAAGCGCTCGCGCTCCACCAGGAACTGCTTGATCTCGTCGAGCTCCTGCACCGCCTCGTCCGCGCCGGCGACGTCGGCGAAGGTCACCGTGGGGTTGTCCTTGTCGAACATCTTGGCCCGGGAGCGGCCGAAGCGCATGACCTGGGACCCTCCGCCCTGCATCCGGGAGAACACGAACCAGAAGATGGCCAGGATGATCAGGAACGGCAGCATGAAGC
Source organism: Kocuria rhizosphaericola (assembly GCF_044462205.1). Lineage (NCBI taxonomy): Bacteria > Bacillati > Actinomycetota > Actinomycetes > Micrococcales > Micrococcaceae > Kocuria > Kocuria rhizosphaericola. The sequence goes on from NZ_JBISWK010000043.1 coordinate 27,364, forward strand.
CGAGGAGGCTCGTGAACCAGTTCGACTCGACGGGCTGGTCGGTGAACCCCTCGAGGTCCGCCGCGTTCATCGCGTCGACGACCTCTTCCCCGCGCGGGGTGACGTAGTAGAACTCCACGCTGCGCCCGAGGTCCCGGCCGTCGAGGGAGAGGTCCTCCTCCAGCTGGAGCTCGACCTTCTGCTGGCCGTCGTAGATCTTGGCCTCGGAGACCTGGCCGTCCCGCAGCAGCTGCAGCCCGACGTTGGTGTCCACGCGCCCGGAGGAGCCCGTGGTGAGCGTGCCCACCAGGGGGAACAGGATCAGAGCGGCCAGCAGGACCCAGAACCAGGGTCCTCTGAAGAAGTTGTTGGGTTTTTTCGCCGTGGCCAAGCCGCTGATCCTCCCGTGGATGGTTGTCCGGCCCCCTCGAGCCGGGGCCCGCCCAGGGCCGGGGGTCCAGGGGACGCAGACCTACAATGTACAGCCCGGACTCCGGGTCCCGCCCGGGACGGGCCGGGAGTTCCCTGTCAGCGGACAGCCGCCCGGCCACTGCCCGGCGCGCGCCCGCCGGGGACCCGGCTCACTCGTAGACGTGGGGGGCCAGCGTCGCGATGCAGTCGAGGTTGCGGTACTTCTCGGCGTAGTCGAGCCCGTAGCCCACGACGAACTCGTTGGGGATGTCCCAGCCCACGTACTTGACGTCGATGGAGGTCTTGGCCGCCTCCGGCTTGCGCAGCAGCGCGCAGATCTCCACCGAGGCGGTGCCGCGGGACTCCAGGTTGGCGCGCAGCCAGGACAGCGTCAGCCCCGAGTCGATGATGTCCTCGACGATGAGCACGTCCCGCCCCGTGAGGTCCGTGTCGAGGTCCTTCAGGATGCGGACCACGCCCGAGGACTTGGTCCCGGAGCCGTAGGAGGACACGGCCATCCAGTCCATGGGGTACTGGCCCTGGAGCGCCCGGCACAGGTCGGCCATGACCATCACCGCGCCCTTGAGCACGCCCACGAGCAGGACGTCCCGCCCCCGGTAGTCCGCGTCCACGGCCGCCGCCAGCTCGGCGATCCTCGTGTCGATCTCTTCCTTGGTGTACAGGACCTCGGTGAGATCCCCCTGGACGTCCTCAGCCTTCACGGCGCTCCTCGTACGATGCGGATGCGGGTCGGGTGGCGCTCGCGGGGACCGCGGGCCTCGGGCGGACGAGCTCCAGGTGCCCCGGGCCACGGGTGCCCGCCGTCGGGCGGCGGCGCCACACGGACACCTTACCCGCCATCTGCACGGGCCCCGCGGCGCCGTGCCCCGCGGCGAACTCGTCCAGCGCGCCGAGCCGCTCGTACGCCGGGGTCTGCCCGCCGGCGGCGACCACGGCCGCCGACAGGGCACGGCGGCGCAGCGCGGGGTGCGCCGCCCGCACCGTGGCGAGGTCGAGGACGAGGGAGCCGGGCAGCTCCGGGGCGGCGGCGCGGGCGCGCTCGAGCAGCTCGGCCGCGGCGCTCTCGAGGTAGTCCGCGTCGGGACCGAGGATCGCCGCGGACCGGGCCAGGGCGCGGGCCAGCCCGGGGCCGAGCTCGTCCTCCAGCAGCGGGAGCACGCGGTGGCGGACCCGGGAGCGCATCAGGGTGGTGTCCCGGTTCGTGGGGTCGTGCCAGGGCTCGAGCTGCTCGGCGGCGCAGATCTGCAGGGTCTGCGCGCGGGAGAGGTCGAGGAACGGGCGGAGGTAGGTGACGCCGTCGAGCTCGCGCACGGGCGGCATCCCGGCCAGCGAGCGGGTGCCGGAGCCGCGGGCGAGCCCCAGCAGGACGGACTCCGCCTGGTCGTCCAGGGTGTGGCCGAGCAGCACGGCGTCGGCGCCCGTGCGCCCCACGGCCTCCGCGATGCCCGCGTAGCGGGCGGTGCGGGCCGCCATCTCGGGTCCGCCCGCGTCCCGGCGCACGGTCACGGCGGTGACGACGACGGGCGTCAGGCCTGTCCGCTCGAGCGTGCGGGCGGTGCGGGCCGCGACCGCCGCGGAGTCCTCCTGCAGGCCGTGGTCGACCACCACCGCGCCCACGCGCAGCGTGCCGCGCCGGGCGAAGTGGGCCGCCACGGCGGCCAGCGCGAGGGAGTCGGGGCCGCCGCTGCAGGCGACCAGCACGAGCGGGGGCTCCCCGGGCGTCCCGGGGAGGTGCTGCCGGACGGAGTCGAGCACACGGCGCCGCCCCGCGGCGACGTCCGGGGACAGTCGGCCGCGGCGGGCGAACTGGGTCACCGGCGGGCGTCCTCGCGGTCGCTCGCGGCCTGCTGGTTCTGCGACTCCCGCACGGCCAGGCGCACGACCTTGGCGAGGGTCGGGGCGGTCTCGCCGAGCAGGTCCAGGGCGGCCTCGAGCTCGTGCCGCGGGACCACGTGGGCCAGGGCCGCCACGGCGTTGGTCTCGCTGTGGATGCCCGCCTGGATCTGCGTGGTGGACAGCACGGGCTGCGACGCCTCGACCGCGGCGAGGGTCTCCTCGATGTCCGGGGTGCCGATGCGCTGCTCCAGCATGACCAGGCGTTCGTAGACCGCCGGGTTGCCGATCTTGATCCGGCGGCCGCTGTTGAGCTGCGACAGCATGGGGGCGGAGAGGCCGAGGACCTCGGCCAACCGCCGCTGGGTGATGCCGTAGGCCTGGACGACCGTGCCGAAGCGCTCCGACAGGGGCTGGCCGTACAGCTTGACCTGCTGTTCGATATTCTCTGTGCTCACGTAAAAATCTTGTCACACAATGGTGATCCGGCCTACCGCGTGTCGCGCTGTGACCGGGACCTCACGGGCGGGGCGTCTCAGCCCCCATGTCCATGAATCTGCATGTCAGACGCGGGTTTGTGTTCTTTAGCACATTCTCGGCGGCTCCGGTGCACGGGCGGCCGTGCGGGACGGCGCGCCCGGGCCGAGCACGCGCTCCATCCAGCGCTCGGGTGCATGGATCTCGGCCTCCGTGGGCAGGTGCTCCGGGGCCTCCCAGATCCGGTTGAACCGCTCCAGCCCCACGGTCTCCACCACGGTCGAGACGAACCGCTGGCCGTCGCTGTACTGGCGCATCTTCGCGTCCATCCCGAGCAGGCGCCGGACGAAGCGGTCGAGGCTGCCCTGCAGCTCGGAGCGCCGCTCGAAGCGCCGCCGGATCGTCTTCACGGAGGGCACCACCGAGGCGTCCACCCCGTCCATCACGAAGTTCGCGTGCCCCTCGAGCAGGCTCATCACCGCGGTGAGGTGGGAGAGCACCTCCCGCTCCCGTTTCCCCATCAGCAGGCCCACCACCCCGAGGGAGGCCTTGGGCTCCTCCGCCCGCGCACCGCGCCCGGGCAGGGACCGCACCGCCTCCGTGAGCCGGGCCCCGAGGGTCTCGGCGTGGCCCATGAGGGAGTCCGCGAGCTCGTTGATCTGCTCGATCATGTGCTCCCGCAGCCACGGGGCCGCGGCGAACTGGACGCGGTGGGTCTGCTCGTGCAGGCAGACCCACAGCCGGAAGTCCTCCGGCTCGACGTTGAGCTCCCGCTCGATCGTGAGGATGTTGGGCGCCACCAGCATCAGCCGCCCGCCGGGGTGCCGCTGCGCGGACACGGCGGAGACCAGCCCGGCGTACGGGTCGTACTGGCCGAGGACCTTCGCCGAGAGGAAGCCGAGCAGCGCGGCCATCTCCATGGCCGTGGCCGTGCCGCCGAGCGCCGTGGCCGCCGCGCCGAACTGCTCCGGGCGGCGCCGGCGCAGGGCCTCCACCGCGGGTTCCATGAGCACCTGGAAGGCCTGGGCGTTGGCCTTCGACCACCCGGCCCGGTCCACGACCAGCACGGTGGAGTCCCGCAGGTCCCGCGCGGCCTCCAGGCCGGTGATCCGGTGGACGTGGTCCACGGACGCCTCGGCGTGGCGGCGCATGGAGGCCACGGCCGCCTGCATGGCCCGGGCGGACATCTTGGGCCCGGGCGGGGTGAGCCGGGCGGCGGCGGAGGCCGCGAGGTCCCACCGGACGATCCCGGGCGACTCCGTCTCCGGCGGTCGTTGTGCTGCGCTCATGGCCTCATGCAACCACACGCGCCTGGGAGCGCCCGGCGCGGGCCGTCACAGTCGGGCCAGGGCCGCCACCGCGCGGTCCACGGCGTCCCGGGCCGCGGCCGGGTGGGTGACCTCGTTGAGCACCACGGAGAACGTCAGCAGCCGTCCCCCGTCCGTGGTGACGTGGCCGCTGAGGGAGACCACGGAGTTCAGGGTGCCCGTCTTCGCCCGCGCCAGGCCCCGCCCGGGGTGCTCGGCGTCGTCGTCGAACCGGTCGGCGAGGGTCCCGCTGCCGCCGGCCACCGGGAGGGCCCGGGCGCCGGGGGTCAGCGCTCCGGTGGGGTCGGTGGCCATGGCCCGCACGACCTGCTCGAGCGCGCGGGCGGGGACCCGGTTGCGCAGGGACATCCCGGACGCGTCGGAGAGCTCGACGCCGGCCGTGGCGATGCCGTGCGCCTCGAGCGCCGCCGCCGCGGCGGCGCGGCCGCCGGCGATGCTCGAGGGCCGGTCCGCGGCCCGGGCCGCGAGCCGTGAGAGGACCTCGGCCAGGTGGTTGTCGGAGTCCTGCAGCATGAGCTCGGTCTGCTCGGCGAGGGTCGCGGACTCGACGGCGGCCAGCTCGGTCGCCCCCTCGGGCGCCCGGCCGGGCAGGACCTCAGGGACGGGCGCGGGCACCCCGTCCGCGGCGAGCCGTGCCGCGAGCTCGGCCGCGAAGACCTCGGCGACGTCCTGCGCCGCGTTCCCGGGCCGCTCGGCCGAGGGCCCCTCCCCCGCGGGCACGCGGTGGGACCAGAACGCCATGGGCGCGACGGGCCCGATCTGCCCCGCCGCGACGTCCCCCGCGGCCCAGGCCTCGTTGACGGCCGGTCCGGTGAACAGGCTCGCGTCCCACCGCACGGTGGTGGGCCCGGCGGCCCCGCGCTCGGCGAGGGCCCGGGCCGTCGCCGCCGCCAGGGTCCGGACGCCGGCCCGGCCCGGCACGGCGTCCGGGTCGGAGCCGCCCGGGCCGAGCAGGGTGTCCCCGCCGGCCACCAGCACGACCGTGCCCGGGTCCTGCCCCTGGACCACCGTGGTGCGCAGCCGCCGGCCGGGGTCGGCGTGGGTGAGCAGGGACAGCGCCGTGACGAGCTTCTGGTTGGAGGCGGGCACCAGGGGCACGTCCGGGTCCCGCTCGAGCAGCGGCGCCCCGGTGAGGGCGTCGGCCACGAGGACGGAGCGCCGTCCGGCGGGAGCCCCGGCGAGCGCGGTGTCCACCGCCGCGGCCACCTCCCCGGTCCCGGGCACGGGTGCCGCCGGGTCGGGGGGCACGGCCCCGGCCGGGGCGGGCGCCTCCGCCGGGAGGACGCGGGCGGCCGGGAGGTCGTCGCCGCCCAGCCCCAGCGCAGGGGTCCAGTGGGGGTGCAGCCAGCCCGCCACCCCCACGCAGCCGGTGGCGAGCAGCACCGTCAGGGCACGGTGACCGCGGCCGGTGCGGGCCCGCGGCCGCCGCTGCCCGGCGGGGGGACCGTGGCGTCGGGGACTGCTCATGCCTCCCATTGTGGCCCCGCCGCGGCCCTGCGACGGCCTGCGGCGGGGCCCGGGCCGGTGCGGTCGCGGTCCGGGCGGTTACCGCCGCCCGCGGGGCCGCCGCTATCGTGGGTGTCGGATCTGCCCCACCCCACCGGGTGGTGCGGCCGTGCTCGGCCGCTGTCAGCCCTTTCCGGCCCTTCCAGGCCTTCCCAGCACGAGGAGAGACACCATGGAGTTGGACGTCACCATCGAGATCCCCCGCGGATCGCGCGTCAAGTACGAGATCGACCACGAGACCGGCCGCCTCCGCCTGGACCGCGTCCTGTTCACGTCGATGCAGTACCCCGCGCACTACGGCTACTTCGAGGACAGCCTGGGCGAGGACGGCGACCCCCTGGACGCCCTCGTGCTCCTGGACTTCGAGATCGTCCCGGGCGTGCTCGTGGAGTCGCGCCCCATCGCCGTGTTCAACATGAACGACGAGGCCGGCGGGGACGCGAAGATCCTGTGCGTGTCCACGGACAAGCGCTACGACCACATCCAGGGCCTCGACGACATCGACGAGCACAAGCTCAAGGAGATCCAGCACTTCTTCGAGCGCTACAAGGACCTCGAGCCCAACAAGTGGGTCAAGGGTGAGGGCTGGGAGGGCCGGGAGACCGCGGAGCGTCTCGTCGAGGAGGCCCGTGAGCGCTTCGAGCAGTCCCACTACGACTCGGCCGCCGAGGCCGAGGAGAAGGCCCCGTCCACCGACTGAGCGGACGGGCGCGCCGGCAGGGGCCGGGGACCGGGTGGTCCCCGGCCCCTGCGCGTGCCCGGCACGCGGGACGTGACGGGCACCCTACAGAGATTCCATGAATTTCGTTATATTGGGGGCGGCCGGCACAGCCGGCCCGACGGCCCAGGATGCGTCCCCCCATCGGCATCCGGGCCGCCGACCGGGATCGAGGTCGCCGGAGCGCACCCGCGAGGGGCCCGGTGGCGGCGGGGGTCCCCCCACCCGCGCCGCATCCCATCGATCTCTCCCGGTCCGTCCCGGCGGGCCGGATGCCGGTCCGCCGGGAGTCGGCCGGCAGGTCCTTCGGACCTGCCGGCCGATCTCCGTCGTCCCTCCTGGTGACGTCCTGTCCCTCCTCCTTGTGACGTCCGGTCCCTGTGGTTCGATGGACCCGGACCCGGGACGGACCCGGTGCCGTCGGAAGGATGCGCATGTTCCTGCTGGGCCCCGAGGCGGATCTCGTCTTCTCCGCGAGCGACCTGGTGCGCGCGGCCGAGTGCCCCTACGCGAGCCTGAGCGTCCTGGACGAGAAGCTGGGACGGGCGCCCCGGCGGACCCCGGAGCGGGACGCGATGCTCGCCCGCACGGCCGAGCTGGGCGACGCCCACGAGCTCCGGGTCCTGGCCGCCCACCGGGCGGCGTTCGGCTCCTGGGACGCGGCGACCGGACGGGGCGTGCACGAGGTCGAGCCGGCCCAGCGCATGGACCGGGCCGAGCTGACGGCCAAGCACGCCGAGTCCCTGGACGCCCTGCGAGCCGGTGCGGACGTCGTCTTCCAGGCCTCCTTCTTCGACGGCGGCTTCCACGGCCGCGCCGACTTCCTGGTCCGCCGGCCGGACGGCGCCTACGCGGTGCACGACACCAAGCTCGCCCGGCACGCCAAGGTCACCGCCCTGCTCCAGCTCGCCGCCTACGCCGACCAGCTCGAACGGGCCGGCGTGGACGTGGCCCCCGAGGTCACCCTCGTCCTCGGCGACCGGCGGGAGGCGGTCTTCCCCGTCTCCGAGCACCTGGCGGTCTACCGCGAGCGCCGGGAGCGGTTCGTCGCGGCCGCCGCCGCGCACCGGGCGCGGACGGGCCCCGTGGACTGGCAGGACGACGACGTCGCCCGCTGCGGCCGGTGCGAGCACTGCGCCCGCGCCGTCGCCGAGCACCGGGACCTGCTGCTGACGGCGGGGCTGTCCGTGCGGATGCGGCGCACGCTGCGCGACCGGCACGGCGTGCGCACCGTCGACGAGCTCGCGGAGCTGGCGGACGGCCGGCTCCCCGCGGCGGTGCGGCGGCTGCGGGACCAGGCGGCCATGCAGACCGGCCGGGGCCGGGAGGACGGCGCGGTCGAGTACCCGAAGGACGGGGGGACCCGCCGGATCGCCTACCGGGTCACGACCACGGAGCCGGTGCGGCGGCTGCCCCCGCCCGACCCGGGGGACGTGTTCTTCGACTTCGAGGGCGATCCGCTGTGGCAGGACCCCGAGGAACCGGCGTCCTGGGGACTCGAGTACCTCTTCGGCGTCGTCGAGCAGCCCTCCGGCACCGGCGCCGCTCCCCTCTTCCGGCCGTTCTGGGCGCACTCGCGGGCCCAGGAGCGGGACGCGCTGCGGGCGTTCCTGGACTACGTGGCCGAGCGCCGCTCGCGCTTCCCCGGGATGCACGTGTACCACTACGCCAACTACGAGAAGGCCGCGCTGCGCCGGCTCTCGCTCGTGCACGCGGTGGGCGAGGACGCCGTGGACGAACTGCTGCGCGAGAACGTCCTGGTGGACCTCTACGACACCGTGCGGGGAAGCCTGCGGCTGTCGGAGAGCTCGTACTCCATCAAGAAGCTGGAGCCGCTCTACATGGGCGAGCACCTGCGCACCGGGGACGTCGTGGACGCGGGTGCGTCGGTGGTCGCCTACGCCGACTGGTGCACGGCCCGGGAGGCCGGCCGGGAGGACGCCGCGCAGCGGCTGCTGGCCGGGATCGCCGACTACAACGAGTACGACTGCCTCTCGACCCTGCGGCTGCGGGACTGGCTGCTGGGTCTCGCCGGGATCTCCCCGGACCCGGCGGACCATCCGCCGCGCCCCGCCCAGGACCGGCTCGAGCTGCCCGAGGAGCTGCCGGACGTCCGGATGACCGGTGCCGAGCAGCGCCTGCACGAGCACCTGGAGGACCCGGAGGCCCGGGGCGCCCTGACGGGCGAGCAGCGCACGGCCGTCGCGATGGTCGCCTCGGCCACCGGCTACCACCGGCGCGAGCGCAAGCAGTACTGGTGGTCCCACTTCGACCGCCTCGAGGGCCCCGTCGAGGACTGGGAGGACACCCGCGACGTGTTCGTGGCCCAGCGCGCGGAGGTGCTCGAGGACTGGGCGAGGGACCCGGCCAAGCGCCGCAGCGCCGCGCCCACGCGGCTCCTGCGCCTCGCGGGCCGCTTCGGGGAGGGCTCGACCCCGAAGCCGGGCGCTCCCGGGCTGTTCCTGATGTACGGCGCCCCCGTCCCCGCGCACCTGGCCGAGGACGCCGCGCCGCGCGGCAGCGGCCGCTCCGGGGACTGGACCGCCGTGCTCGAGGAGCTCGAGGAGCACGAGGACGGCACGGCCGTGCTCACCGTGCGCGAACGGCTGAGGAAGCCGCGGGACGGCCCGGCCCCCGAGCCCTGGGCGGAGCTGCCGATCGCGCTGGGCCCGGCCCGGCCGATCGCCACGCGCTCCCTCGAGGAGTCGCTCCAGGATCTCGCCGCCCGCACGGCCGACGCCCTGCCGGGACTGCCCGAGCAGCCGGGTCTCGAGCTGCTCCGGCGCCGGGCGCCGCGGCCGGCCGACGGCGGTCCCCTGCCGCGCCCGCACGACGGCCCCGACGGCACGATCGACGCCGTGGTGCGGGCCCTGCGCTCCCTCGACCGCAGCTTCCTCGCCGTCCAGGGCCCCCCGGGCAGCGGCAAGACGTTCCTCGGCTCCCACGTGATCGGCCGGCTCGTGGAGGCCGGCTGGCGGATCGGCGTGGTGGCGCAGTCCCACGCCGTCGTCGAGAACCTCCTCACCGGGGTGCTCGAGAAGGGCGGGGTCGCCCCCGAGCGCGTCGGCAAGAAGCCGTCCTCCTCCCGGCCCGCGGACCGGGAGGTGCCGTGGCGCGACGTCCCGGGGAAGGACTTCGCCGCGTTCCTCGCGGACGGCGGCGCCGTGGTGGGCGGCACCGCGTGGGACTTCTCCAACGCCAGGAACCTCGAGGACGAGGCCCTGGACCTGCTCGTCGTCGACGAGGCCGGGCAGTACTCGCTCGCCAACACCCTGGCCGTGTCCCGCGCCGCGCGGCGCCTGCTGCTGCTGGGCGACCCGCAGCAGCTGCCGCAGGTCTCGCAGGGCACCCATCCCCTGCCCGTGGACGAGTCGGCGCTGGGCTGGCTCTCCCGCGGGGCGCCCACGCTGCCCGCCGAGCACGGCTACTTCCTGGACCGCACCTGGCGGATGCACCCGGCCCTGTGCGAGCCGGTCTCCGAGCTCTCCTACGCCGGGCGGCTCGGGTCCGCCCCGGCCGCGGGCGGCCGCGAGCTCACGGGCGTGCCCCCGGGCCTGCGCACCTGCTACGTCGAGCACACCGGCAACCGCACGGCCTCGCCCGAGGAGGCCGGGCGCGTCGTGGAGCTGGTCCACGAGTTCGTCGGGACGCCGTGGCGCTCCGGACCGGGGGCCCTCCCCGCGGCGCTGACGCCCGAGGACGTGCTCGTGGTGGCCGCGTACAACGCCCAGGTCGAGCTGATCGGCCGTGAGCTCGCCGCCGCGGGGCTGCGGGACGACGAGGGCGGCGGGGTCCGCGTGGGCACCGTCGACCGGTTCCAGGGCCAGGAGGCCCCCGTGGTGATCGTGTCGATGGCCGCCTCCGCCGCCGACGGCCCGCGCGGGATGGAGTTCCTGCTCTCGTCCAACCGGCTCAACGTGGCGGTCTCCCGGGGGCAGTGGTGCGCCGTCCTGGTGCGATCCCCCGCCCTGACCGACTACCTGCCGGCCACCCCGGAGGCGCTGCAGGTGCTCGGCCGCTTCACGCGGCTGTGCCGCCGCGGACGGCCCGCGGGGCTGCCGTGAGCCCCGAGCGCGTGCCCTACGTCCTGCACTTCGAGAGCAGGACGGTGGTGCTCGGCGAGCCGGCCCACCTCGAGGAGCTGGACGCCCTGCTGCGGCGCGCCGACGTCCCGACCCGCCCGACCTACTGGCACGGCATGCGGCAGGACGACCCAGGGGCGGCGCTCAACAGCGTGGGCACCGACCTCACCGCGGAGCAGTTCTGGGACCGGGTGGACGCCGGGGCGTTCGCCGCCGCCCGGTGGCCCGTGGACCTCGACGGCCCGCTCTACCTCCCGGTGCCCCCCGGGTGGCTGCAGCGGGCCCGGGCGTGGGAGTACGACCCCGTGGCGCCGGCCCTGGGCGCGGCGGCACCGGGCGGCTGGCTGCGGGTATCCGGCTGGGCGGGCACCGAGAACAACGACGCCGGGGCACCCGTGGGACTGCTCCAGCTGACCGACCCGGACTCCTTCTGGGTGCTCGGCTCCGACGCCGACCTGGCGGAGGTCGCCGCCACGGCCAAGGAACTGGCACCGTTCCGGCAGGGCTTCGACCGGCTCACCGCCTACTTCGGCCCCGACGACCGCATCGGCTGCCTGCGCCTGCCGGTGGTGTGCCGGGAGCCCCTGGAGGACGAGCTCCTCGTGCAGGGCGTGGACATCGAACCGCGGTTCTGGGAGTGAGCCCCGGCCGCGCCCCCGCTCCCCGGCGGCCCCCGTGCCCGATACTGGGACCGTGTACGTCGTGACCCTGGAGCAGCGCCGCCGCGAGGCGGGCGACCTCGTGCCCGGCCTCCTGCGCCGCCTCGCGGACCTCGAGACCGTGGTGCCGTTCCAGCGTGCCCGGGCGCACGCGGCCCAGGGCATCACCGCCGATCCGGGCGCGGCGGTGGCGGCCGCGCTCGCCGCGCTGCGCGGCGGGGCCTGGAGCGTGGGAATCGGGGTGGGGCCGGTCCGGCTCGAGACCGCGACCGACCCGGAGGGCCGGACGGGCCTGCGCGCCGACGGCCCCGGGACGGTGCACGCGCGCAGCGCCGCCGAGGCCGCCGACGGGCGGGTGCCGGTGTGCGTGGCCGCCGACGACGAGCCGGCCGCGGCGCAGGCGCAGGCCGTGCTGCGGCTGCTGGGCCGGATCGTGGCGGAGCGCAGCGACGCGGAGTGGCGCGTGGTCGATCTGCTCGTGCCCGGGGCCCGCGGCCAGCAGAAGGTCGTGGCCGCCGAGCTCGGCATCTCCCCGCAGGCGGTCTCCAAGGCCGTGGCGCGCTCCCTGTGGCAGGAGGAGTGGGACGCCCGCCCGGCAGCGGCCCGGCTGCTGGGCCTGTGCGAGCCGGCCCCGGGCGGGCCGGCTCGCACAGGGACTCACGGCTCGACGATGAACCCCTCGGAGAGCATCCACTCGTAGGCGACGTCGGCGGGGTCCCGTCCCTCGACGTCCACCTGCCGGTTGAGCTCCTGCATGACGTCGTCGGTGAGCGCCGCGGAGATCGGCTCCATGACCTCCTCCATCCGGGGGAACTCCTCCAGCAGCTCGGTGTTGTACACCGGTGCCGCGTTGTAGGCGGGGAAGAACTGCCGGTCGTCCTCCAGCACGGTCAGGTCCAGGGCGGGGATGCGGCCGTCCGTCGAGAAGACCTCGCCGAAGTTGCACTCCCCGTCGTCCGTGGCCGAGTAGATGGCGCCGGTGTCGTAGATGCCGATGTTGTCCTCCGGCACCTCGCTGCCACGGTCCAGGCCGTAGTGGGCGAGCATGGGCGTGAGCCCGTCGCTGCGGGAGTTGAACTCGGACTCGACGCAGAAGGTCCGCTCCTCCCTGGGAAGGGTCGCGATGTCCGAGACCGTCTCCAGGCCGTTGGCCTCCGCATACTCGGAGCGCACGGCCATGGCGTAGGTGTTGTTCAGCGAGGCCGGTTCGCCCCACGTCAGCCCGTTGTCGAGGTCGGCCTCGCGCACGGCCTGCCACTGCTCCTGCTGGTCCGGGATGCCGGTCTCGTTGCCCATGTACGTCAGCCACGCCGTGCCGGTGTACTCGAAGGTGAGGTCGGCGTCCCCGGTGAGCATGAGCTCCCGCACGGGCTGGGATCCGGGCACGTTGGTGATGTCCTCGGTCTCGAAGCCCGCGGCCTCCATGGCCAGCACCGCGATCTTGCCGAGGATGAGCTGCTCGGTGAAGTTCTTGGACGTCACGCTGACCTCGGTGCCCTCGGCGCCCTCGATGGGCTCGATGGAGCCGGGCTCGGCGGCGGGGACGTAGGCGGTGGAGGGCTCGAGCCCGCAACCGGTCAGGATCAGACCGGCGCAGGAGAGCAGCAGGACGCCGCCGGCGGCACGGGAGGTTCTCATCGCAGTCCCTTCGGGCGCGCGACGTGCTCCACCACGCGGCCGATCCAGTCGATGGCGAGCGCGAGCAGCGCCACGAGGATCGAGCCGGCGATCAGCACCCGCACGAGGTTGAGATTGACTCCGGTGGTGATCAGCAGACCGAGCCCGCCGCCGTTGACGAACGTGGCCAGGGTCGCGGTGCCGACCACCAGGATCAGGGCGGTGCGCACGCCGGCCAGCATGACGGGCACGGCCAGGGGCAGCTCGACGCGGAACAGGACCGAGGCGGCGCTCATGCCCATGCCGCGACCGGCCTCGACGAGGCTGCGGTCCACGCCGTCGAGTCCGACCATGGTGTTCTTCAGGACGGGCAGGATCGCGTAGACGATCAGCGCGACCACGGCCGCCTGGAAGCCGAAGCCGAACCAGAAGGCGAACAGGACGATGAGGCCCACCGCCGGGGCAGCCTGGCCGATGTTCGCCAGCGCGATCACGGGGCCGGTGAGGAAGCGCAGCGGCTTGCGGGTCAGGAGGACGCCCACCGGGATCGCGATCAGCAGGACCACCACCGTGGCCACGACCGTGAGCTGCAGGTGCTCCACGGTGTAGCTCCACAGCGACGCGGGGCTCAGGGTCACGGCCTCCGTCTCCGTCAGTTCCGCCGTGGACAGCCACAGTACGAGCAGGCCCAGTGCCACGAGGATCGCGAGGGGCTGCAGGAGCAGGCCCTTCCAGGTGCGCTGGTCGGGGTCGACCGGGGACGGGCGGGCCGCCGGGGCGCCCCCGGGGTCCTGCTCCTCGGCGGCGGGGCGCTCGGTCTGCGTGCTCATCGGTCCCCGCCTCCCGAGCTCCCGCTCACCGCGGGCATCTCGCCCGTGTTGTGGCCGAGGGGCGCGTCCTCCACGGCCACGGACCGGCGGGCCTCGGTGATCGCGGCCATGACGGTCTCGACGTAGATGACGCCCTCGAGCCGGTCCCTCGCCCCCACCACGAGGGCGGCCCCCATGCTGGAGACGAGCATCGTGTCCAGCGCGTCGTTGAGCGTGGAGCCCGTGCCGACCAGAGGCAGGCGCTTATTGTGCTCCCCCGGCACGGTCTCGAAGCGCTCGAGCTGACGGCGGGACGGCCAGGACAGCGGCCTCCCCCGGTCGTCGACGACGACCACGTCCCGGGTGCCGGCCTCGTCGAGCCGCCCGAGCACCGCCCGGACGTCCTCGCCGGGACGGGTGGTCACCGCGGGGACGAGGTCGACCTCCCGGACCCGGGTGAGGGTGAGCTGCTTGAGGCCCGCGCCGGAGCCGATGAAGTCCTCCACGAACTCGTCGGCCGGCTCGGCCAGGATCCGTTCGGGGGCGTCGTACTGGACGATCCGGGCTCCCTCGTCGAAGACCGCGATCCAGTCGCCGAGCTTGACCGCCTCGTCGAAGTCGTGGGTCACGCACACGATGGTCTTCTGCAGCTCGTGCTGGATGTTGATGAGCTCGTCCTGGAGCCGCTGGCGGGTGATCGGGTCCACGGCCCCGAACGGCTCGTCCATGAGCAGCACGGGCGGGTCCGCGGCCAGGGCCCGGGCCACGCCGACCCGCTGCTGCTGCCCGCCGGAGAGCTCCCGGGGGTACCGGTCGCGGTAGACGGCGGGGTCGAGCGAGACGAGCTCGAGGAGCTCGTCCACCCGGGCGGCGATGCGCTTCCGGTCCCAGCCGAGCATCTTGGGGACCATGCCGATGTTGGTGGCCACGCTCATGTGCGGGAACAGCCCGCCGGCCTGGATCACGTAGCCGATGCCGCGGCGCAGCTCGTCACCGTTCATCGAGGTCACGTCCTGGTCGTCGATGACGATCCGTCCGTCGGTGGGCTCGATGAGCCGGTTGATCATCTTCAGCGTGGTGGTCTTCCCGCAGCCGGAGGGGCCCACGAGCATGACGATGCTGCCCGCGGGGATCTCCAGCGTCAGGCCGTCGACCGCCGCCCTGGCCTGCCCGGGATAGTGCTTGGAGACGTTCTCCAGCAGGATCCGGGCTCCGGTGACGGAGGAGTCGGTGCTGGTGGTGGTCACGGAGTCAGACACGGATACCTCGCGATGTGGTGAGTCGGCCGAGCAGCACGAGCAGCCCGTCCAGGATGAGTGCGACGACGATGACGGCGACGACGCCGGTGACGACGGACGCGAAGGAGTTGGCGCCCCCCAGGCGCGACAGGCCGGAGAAGATGAAGCCGCCCAGACCGGGGCCGAGCACGTAGGCGGCGATGGCGGCCACGCCCATCACCATCTGCGCCGAGACCCGCATGCCGGCCTGGATGACCGGCCAGGCCATCGGCAGCTCCACGCGCAGGAAGGTCGCCGCCCGGCCCATGCCGAGCCCGCGCGCGGCCTCGACGGTGGCCTGCGGGACCCCGGCCAGCCCGACCACCGCGTTGCGCAGCACGGGCAGGACGGCGAAGAAGGTGACGACCACGACCGCGGGCGTCACCCCGAAGCCCAGCGGGGCGATCAGCAGGCCGATGAGCGCGAAGGAGGGGATGGTCAGCCCCACGGCGGAGAGGTTGTTGGCCACGGTCGTGAGCCGGGGCGAGCGGTAGCAGAGCGCCGCGATGGCCACGGCGAGGACGGTGGCCAGGATCAGGCACTGGACCACCAGGGAGAAGTGCTGCCAGCTGGCGAAGAGGATCTGCTCCCACCGGTCGGACACGTACTCGATCACGGCACACCTTTCGGTTGTCGTCGATGACGTCGTCACCCGGTCTCTCCGCGAAATATTACCATTCGGGATTCATGGACGTGATGCCGAGCACACGGTCGGGGTGTCGCCGGAGCCGTGGTCCGCCGGCGCTCCCGGCGGCGGACTCGGGGCCCGGGAAGGCCCGGGACACGGACGACGTCGTGCTGACCGGCGCCGGTCCCGTCGGCGGGAGCGCGGCCGACCCCGTGGTCCCCGTTCGCGTCCACGGCCGACGGGTGCGCCGTGGCCGCAGGTCGTGTTCGCCGACCCCGCGGTGTCCTCCGTGGGCCGTTCCGCCGAGCGGGCCCGCGAGGACGGGCCGGAGGTGGACGTCGTGGAGCACGACGTCGCCGTGGCCGGCGGGGTGCCGCCGGAGCGGCTGCGGCACGCGGTGCCCGTCTCCCCCACCATCCGCGGGGTCCGGCTGCGGCTGCTCGAGGAGGACGGGCCGCGACCCGCCGGGCTCAGAGCAGCGAACGCAGGATGCGGGCGACGCCGTCCTCGTAGACCGTGTGCGTCACCTCGTGGCACACGGCCGCGACCTCGTCCGGGGACTGGCCCATGGCCACGCCGCGGGCGGCCCAGTCGAGCATCTCGATGTCGTTGCGGCCGTCGCCGACCGCGACCGTGTGGGACGGGTCCACGCCGAGCCGGCGCCGGACCTGCTCCAGGGCGCTGGCCTTGGAGACGCCGTTGGCGGCGATGTCGAGCCAGGCGCTCCAGCCCACGGAGTAGGTGACGCCGTGCAGCCCGGCCTCGTCGATCGCCAGGGCGAACTCCTCCGGGGTGTGCTCGGTGCTGTACACCACCATGCGCACGGCCTTCATCCGCGCCAGCTGGTGCAGGTCCACACCGAGCGCCTCGATGCCGAAGGACGCGTCCTGGAAGCGCTCCGTGGAGTAGAAGGACCCGTCCTCGGTCTCGAGGGCGAACTTCGCGGTGGGCAGGCGCTGCTCGAGCGCGTCGAGAGCCTGGCCGGGGTCGAAGGAGACGCACTCGAGCACCCGGTGGTACTCCGGCACTCCCGGGTCCAGCTCGAGCGTCATGCCCCCGTTGGAGCACACGGCGTAGCCGCGCTCCTGGCCGATGAGCTCGACCACGGGCAGGGTCGCCCCCTTGGAGCGGCCGGTGGAGATGACCACGTGGTGGCCGGCCTCGAGCACGGCCCGGGCGGCCTCGCGCACCGGCCGGGACATGTGGCCGTCGTGGTCGACGAGGGTCCCGTCGACGTCGAGGGCCACCAGGTACTGGACGCCCGCCTCCTTCTTCCACCCGTTCGAGCGGGGAGGCTGGACCTTGAGGGGGATCCGGACGTCGGCGGCGGAGCGCGCGGGCGCGGTGGTGCCGCCGGCCGTGTCGCTGAGGTCCTCCGAGTGATCGACCTTCAGCGGGACGGTGGAATTGATTCCGACGAGTTCGTGCTGGTCCTCGGTGCCAGCGGTCTTTTCTTTTGTCATGCGGGACATGGTGTCACATCACACCGACAGGATGGCCGAAATTTCGATGTGAGATGAACGGGAGCCGAACGCCGTCCGGCGGCTCAGCGACGGACGGGAATGACCTCCTGGCCGCGCAGATAGGGCCGCAGGGCCTCGGGGACGCGCACCGAGCCGTCGGCCTGCTGGTGGGTCTCGAGGATGGCGGCCAGCCACCGGGTGGTGGCAAGCGTCCCGTTGAGGGTGGCCACCGTGCGGGTGCCGCCCTTGCGGACCTTGCCGGAGGCGTCCGTGGTCTCCGGCAGGCGCTCGCGGATGTTGAGCCGCCGCGCCTGGTAGGTGGTGCAGTTCGACGTCGAGGTCAGCTCGCGGTACTTGCCCTGGGTGGGCACCCACGCCTCGCAGTCGAACTTGCGGGCGGCGGAGGTGCCGAGGTCCCCGGCGGCGGTGTCGATCACCCGGTAGGCGAGCTCGCACTTGGCGAGCATCTCCTCCTCCCACGCGAGCAGCCGCTCGTGCTCCGCCTCCGCGTCCTCCGGGGAGCAGTAGACGAACATCTCGAGCTTGTTGAACTGGTGCACGCGGATGATGCCCCGGGTGTCCTTGCCCCCGGAGCCGGCCTCGCGGCGGTAGCAGGAGGACCAGCCGGCGTAGCGCAGCGGCCCCTCGGAGAGGTCGAGGATCTCGTCGGCGTGGAACCCGGCGAGGGGCACCTCCGAGGTGCCCACGAGGTAGAGCTCGTCCTTGCCCACGTGGTAGATCTCGTCGGAGTGCGCGACGTCGAAGCCCGTGCCGCTCATGATCTCCGGGCGCACGAGGTTCGGGGTGGTCATGGGCACGAACCCGTTGTCCACGGCCTGGTCCTGGCCCATGAGCAGCAGGGCGGTCTCGAGCCGGGCGACGTCCCGCTTGAGGAAGTAGAACCGGGCGCCGGAGACCTTGGAGCCCCGCTCCATGTCGATGCCGTCCACGAGCTCGCCGATCTCGAGGTGGTCCTTCGGGTCGAGGCCCTCGGCGGCGAAGTCGCGGGGCTCCCCGACGGTCCTGAGCAGGACGAAGTCGTCCTCGCCGCCCGTGGGGACGCCCTGGAGGACGAGGTTGTCCACGACCGCGACGAGCTCGTCCTGCCGGACCCGGGCGGCCTCCGACGCCGCCTGTGCCTCCTTGACCCGGGCGGCCAGATCCTTGACCTCCGCGAGCAGCGCCTGCTTCTCCTCGCCCCGGGCCCGGGCCACCTGCTTGCCGAAGACGTTCTGCTCGGCCCGCAGGGACTCGTACTCGGTGATCAGGCGGCGGCGCTCGACGTCCGCCTCCAGGATCCGGTCGATCAGGGCGTCGTCGGCCCCGCGGGCACGCTGCGAGGTGCGGAAGACGTCGGGGTTCTCACGGAGCTGGTTGATGTCGATCACCCTGACAGGGTACCCAAGTCCACCGAACGCGACCGGGTTAGGGTGGAGGCCCACCGCGATCCGCCCGGCGCCCCGGGCCCGCGGCGTCGTGCCGCGGGCCACCGCCCCCACCGCACGGCGCCACCGGTCCCCGGCGCCGCAGAACCGAGGAGTCCTTCCGTGACCGCCACTCCCGTGGCCCCGAAACGGGTCGCCGTCGTCATCAACCCCATCAAGGCCGACGCGGACGTCGCCCGCGACGCGATCATCATCGGGTGCCGCAAGGGCGGACTCCCGGACCCCGTGTTCCTCGAGACGGCGGAGGAGGACCCGGGCACGGCCATGACCCGGCAGGCCCTCGAGCAGGGATTCGACCTGATCGTCGCCGCCGGTGGCGACGGCACCGTCCGCGCGGTGGCGGAGACCCTGATCGGCCACGACACCCCGCTGGGCCTCATCCCCCTGGGGACCGGCAACATCCTGGCCCGCAACTTGGGCGCGGACCTGGGCGATCCGCACCGCAACGTGGACATCGCGCTCTTCGGGGCGGAGCGGGCGATCGACATGGCCACGTTCCGCGTGGAGCTCCAGGACGGCACCGTGCAGGACCACGCGTTCACCGTGATGGGCGGGGCCGGCTTCGACGCCCAGATCATGACGGACACCCGGGACGAGCTGAAGAAGCTGGTCGGGTGGGCGGCCTACGGCGAGGCCGGGGTCCGGCACCTGTTCGCGCCCCCGCGGTGGGCCCGCTTCCGGATCGACGACGGCGAGTGGCAGAGCCGCCGCGTCCGCTCCGTGATGGCCGCCAACTGCGGGATCCTGACCGCGGGCATGATCCTGGTGCCGCAGGCGAAGATCAACGACGGCGTGCTGGACGTCGTGGTGATGTCCCCGCGCAGCACGCTGGAGTGGGCGATGATGGCCGCCAAGGTCGTGTTCCGGCAGCGGCGCGACCTGCCCGTGATCGAGTTCTTCGCCGCGAAGAAGGTGCGCGTGGAGTTCCACGAGCCCATCGAGTCCCAGATGGACGGGGACGGCACCGGGCTGATCAACGGGTTCGAGTCCGAGATCCTCCCGGGCGCGCTCTCCGTGCGGGTGCCGCCCTCCCAGGGCGACTGACGCCCGCACCGGCGCTCCGGCCCCGGGGCGCCACGGGTCAGTCGGCGGGATCGGGCCTGCGGCTCAGGCCCACCCCGAACGCGCCCACGAGGGCCAGCACGGCCAGGCCCACGGCGACGAGCGGGCCCTGTCCGCGGTCCGTGAGCGAGGCGCCCCCCTCCGGGACGACGCGGGAGGCCGGCACGAGGTCGAGGGCGTCGGCGGTCCGCGGGTCGCCGACGACGGGCGCCGGGCCGACCTCGGCGCGGACCACCTGGGTGGGCTCGGGCGGCGCGGCCACGGCGGGCGGCGCGGCGAGCGCACAGGCCAGGAGGGCGGGTGCTGCGACGGTGGCGAGTCGGCGGACGGCGGGAGCAGGCATGGTGGCACCTCCGGTCGGGCTCGGTCCCGACCCGGGGGGTCGATCGACACCGGCTGAAGATCGCGGGCACGGACGCGCCCGCACTCCCCATGGTGCATGTATTCGCATTTGCTAACAAGCGGGGGTGCGGTGCGCGTCCTCCCGTTACGCGGGTCCCGGAGCGCCCTGTGCTGACGGGGCGTCCGGGGTCCGGCGGTCGCGTCCCTGCAGGGCCGCGACCCAGGCCTCCGCCTCGCGGAAGGCGCCGTCGGAGTGGTGCCGGGCGACGGTCGCCACCTTGTGGTCGGCCCGCGGGTAGGAGCCGAGGAAGCGCGTGCTGGGACAGACGCGGCGCAGCCCCTCGAGGGCGTCGGCCACGCGGGCGTCGAGGATGTGCCCGTCAACGTCCACGCTGAAGAAGTACTCCCCGAGGAAGTTGCCCGTGGGCCGGGACTCGATCCGCGAGAGGTTGACCCCCCGGGTCGCGAACTGCTCGAGGATCTCCATCAGGGCTCCCGCCCGGTCCTCCCACAGCGGGATCACGAGCGTGGTCCGGTCCGCACCCGTGCGCGGCGGCAGGGGTGCCTCGGGCCGGGCCACGAGCACGAACCGGGTGACGGCGGCCCTGTTGTCCCCGATGTCCTCCGCCAGCACCTCGAGCTCGGGGTGCTGCTCGACGACCACGGGCGAGCAGACCGCGGCGTCGAAGCCGGCGTCCCGCGCCGACTCCTCGCTCCCCGGCGGGCCGGGGAGCAGCGCGAGCGCCGCCGCCGCCGTGGAGGACGCCGGGACGTAGTCGACGCCCGGCAGCCGCTCGTCCATCCAGCCCCGCACCTGGGCCCAGGCGTGGGAGTGCGTGGAGACGGTGCGGACGTCGGCGAGCGCCGTGCCCGGCGGGGCCACGAGGACGAAGCTGATGGGCACCAGCGCCTCGCGCACGATGCGCAGCTCGCTGCCGGCGGCCACGGCGTCGAGGGTCGCGGTCACCCCGCCCTCCACGGAGTTCTCGATGGGCACCATGGCGGCGTCGACCTCGCCGGCGCGGACGGCCGCGAGTGCCACCGGCACGGAGGACACGGGGCGGCGCTCGGCCTGCCGGGCGCCCTCCACGCTCAGCAGCGCGGCCTCGGTGAAGGTGCCGGCAGGGCCCAGGTAGGCGTACCTCAACGGACGGTCGGGGTCTCGCCCGTCTCGGACACCATGGGCTTCTCGGCGTCCATCCACGCCCCCATGCCGCCCAGGACGTTCACGGGGTCGAAGCCGTACTGCTGGAGGTACGCCGTCGCCTTGAGGGAACGTCCGCCGGAGCGGCAGATCACGTACACGTCCTCGTCCACGGGCACCTCGCCGTAGCGCTCGGGGAGTTGCCGGAGCGGGATGTGCTGGGCGCCGTCGATGTGCCCGGCCTCCCACTCCTCGTCCTCGCGCACGTCCAGGACGCGAGCGCCCTCGGGGATCTCCTCCACCGAGGCGCTCGGCAGGTTGTCCAGGTTGTCCATCGTCCGGGTCCTCTCGTCGGAATCGGGTTCTCGGGGACAGCCTAGTGCGCGGGCACGAGAGCCGGCGCGTCCGCCCCGAGCCGGGCGGCGGGCTCCTGTCGTTCCGCCGCGGAGGGGCGGACGCCTGCCAGGGGCGCCCGCTCCAGCACGCCGGCGAGCACGCCGGGGCGCTCCGGGACTTCCAGGCAGCTCACAGGAACGAAACAATCCCTGTATAAATTGTGCCCTCGTCGCCGGGAGTGCCGTGCGGCGGCCCCGACCAGGCACCTCGTCCGGTGTCCTCGACAGAAGGAAGAACTCCCATGAGCACCATCGAACCCCGCAGCGCGGGGACAGAGGCCCCGGACCGTGAGGAGCACGGCTTCAAGAAGGTCCTCGGCCGTCTCGACGCGATCGCCCTCGGCTTCGGCGCGATGATCGGCTTCGGCTGGGTCATCCTCACCGGTGACTGGCTCGCCGAGGCCGGGACCATGGGCACCGTGCTGGCCCTCGTCACCGGCGGACTCATCATGGCCGTCGTGGGACTCGTCTACGGCGAGCTCGTCGCCGCGATGCCGTACGCCGGCGGGGAGCACAACTACCTCATGCGCGGCATGGGCGCACGCTGGGCGTTCGTGGGCTCCTGGGCCATCACCGGTGGCTACATCACCATCGTGGCCTTCGAGGCCGTGGCCGTGCCCCGCACGCTGCAGTACATCTTCCCCGGGCTGAGCCGGATCCCGCTCTGGACCGTCGCCGGCTTCGAGGTGAACCTGACCTGGGCGCTGGTGGGGTCGCTGACCGCCGTCCTCATCACCGCGATCAACATCCGCGGGGTCAAGCACGCGTCGATGGTGCAGATCTTCGTGATCCTCTTCCTGCTGATCGTGGGGCTCATGATGATCTTCGGGGCGTTCACCCGCGGCTCGGTCGCCACCATGGAGCCGTTCTTCACGAGCGGCACCGCCGGCTTCTTCCTCGTGCTCGTCACCGTCCCGTTCCTGTTCGTCGGCTTCGACGTCATTCCCCAGGTCTCCGAGGAGATGCACCTGCCCGCCAAGCAGCTGGGCGGGACCATCATCGTCTCCGTCCTGCTCGCCGCGGCGTGGTACGTCATGGTGGTGCTCACGACGTCCTCGGCGATGTCCGGCCCGGACATCGCCGTCGCGGACATCGCCGTCGCCGACGCCATGGGGGCCATGTTCAGCAGCACGATCGTGGCCAACCTGCTCATCGCCGGAGGCATCGCCGGCATCCTGACCTCCTGGAACTCCCTCCTCATGGGCGCGTCCCGCCTGCTCTGGGCGCTCGGGAACTCGCGGATGGTCCCGCGGTGGTTCGGCCGGTTGCACCCCAAGTACAGGACGCCGTCCAACGCCCT
Organism: Kocuria rhizosphaericola; assembly: GCF_044462205.1. NCBI lineage: Bacteria > Bacillati > Actinomycetota > Actinomycetes > Micrococcales > Micrococcaceae > Kocuria > Kocuria rhizosphaericola. The sequence goes on from NZ_JBISWK010000043.1 coordinate 49,860, forward strand.
GCTCTTCGTGGGCGCTCTCTCCGTCGTGGCACCGTTCTTCGGCGCGGAGATGCTGGGCTGGCTGGTGGACTCCGGATCCCCGTCCATCGTGATCGCCTACGCCCTGGTCTCCGTGGTCTTCGTGATCCTGCGCCGGCGCGAGCCCGGCATGGAACGCCCCTTCCGGATCGGTGGCCACGGCCACGGCGGCACGGCGATCGGCGTGCTCTCGGTGGTGCTGTGCCTCGCCCTGATCAGCTTGTACCTGCCCGGTATGCCCGCCTTCCTGAGCGCGCCGGCCTGGACGATCTTCGGGCTGTGGTGGCTGCTCGGGCTCGTGTTCCTGCTGCGCATCCCCACCGGGATCCGGCCGGGCCCCGACGCGGAGCACCGACTCGTCGCCGAGGTCGAGCGCCGCAGGCAGCGGAGCTGAGGCGGCCGCCGCGCCGGGGACCGCTGCTCTAGGCTGTTCCCGGCGCGGCGAGGAAGAGGAGGACTGCCCATGGTCACGGTCGCCCAGGTGCTCGGTCTGCCCGGGCTCGGGCTGGAGCCCGTCGTCGAGGCGGCCACCGACCTGCCGGTGACCTGGGTGGTGACCAGCGAGCTCGCCGACCCCACCCCGTACCTGGAGGGCGGCGAGGTCCTCCTGCTGACCGGCATCCACACCTCCGCCCGGACGCACTCCTGGACGGAGTACGTCCGCCGGCTCACGAACCGGGGCGTGGTGGCGCTGGGGCTGGGCGTGGGCGGACGGCTGTCCTACCTCCACGTGCCGGACGCTCTGGCCGCGGCGTGCCGGGACGCCGGGCTGACCCTGTTCCGGGTGCCCGAGCGCACCCCCTTCCTGGGCATCATCCGCGCCGTGGCCGAGATGCGGGCGGCGGAGGCGCGCACGGCCCTCGAGACGATGCTGTCGGAGCAGCGGAGCCTGACGCGGGCGGCCGTGGGGCGGAACGGCCCGGCCCGGGTGGTCCGCACCCTGGTGTCGGTGCTCGGCGGCGGATGGGCGGGCGTCTGCGCGTCGGACGCCCGGATCGTGGAGCGCTCCGGCCCCGGGCTGCCCCAGCTCCCCTCGGGCCGGACACTCCCCGAGCTCCTCGACCGGCTGCGCCCGGCCGGGTTGCGCGGGTCGCTGAGCGAGTCCGGCCCGGCGGGTGCGGTGGTCGTCCATCCCCTCGGGGTGGACAACGTCCCCCAGAGCTACCTCGTGGTGGCCCTGCCCGGCCCGGTCGACCCCGTCCGGACGGGCGTGATCGCCACCGCCGTGGCCCTGCTCTCGCTGCACGCGGAGCGCGCCGCGGAGCAGGCGATGTTCCGCCGCCGGGTGCGTGCGGGGGCCCTCGCCCTCCTGCTCAGCGGCGAGGTGCGGTCGGCGGACGCGTTGCTGGCGGTGGCGGACGACACGCCCTGGTCGACGGCGCACCGGGTGCGGGTGGCCCGCCTGCGCGGCGGCGCCGAGGAGTTCCGGGACGGCGTGCGACGCCTCGAGGCACGCTCCGAGCACGGCACGAGACCCGTGCTCATCGGGGCACCGGCCACCGAGACCTCCGGCGAGCAGAGCGCCGCGGTGCTGCTGGAGGACCTCCCGGAGCGCCTGGCCGAGGTGCGTGCCGCCGCCGAGGCCACGGGGCTGCGGGCGGGCATCGGCGGCCCGTCGACCGTCCACGAGACGGACGCGAGCGACCGCGAGGCCCGCGAGGCGCTGGAACGCACCACGGACCGTCAGCGCGTCGGCACGTGGGACGACCTCGTCGCGGGCGGCGTCGCCGGCCTCCTGCCGCCCGAGACCGCCCGGGCGTGGGCGCAGCATCTGCTGGGCCCCGTCGACCAGGGCGAGCGGCTGTCCCTGCTGCGCACGTTCCTCGCGCACAACGGCAACCGGAGCGGAACGGCCGAGGCCCTGGGGATCCACCGCAACACCCTGCAGCAGCGGCTGCAGGAGATCGAGACGGCCCTCGGGCGGTCCGTGGACGACCCGCAGCTGCGCGCGGAGCTGTGGATCGCACTGCGTCTCTCCGACCGGCTCGACCGGTCGGCGCCGTAGACCCTCGGCCCCCCTGTGCACTGTGCTCGAGAACTTCGATCGAGTTCAGCATCTTGCTGAGTCTCGTGGGCGCTAGCCTGGAGCAGTCGAGGGGCCGCGGCGGTCTCTCGGCACCGGCTCCGCCCCGGCTCGACGTCACACGGCGACGATGTCCCCGCGGGGGAGCCCGTCCGGAGTCCTACGATGGACGGGCGGGCCCAGTGCTGTCGCCCGCCGTCCGACGAACCCCTTGACGCAGCGCGAGAGCCACCGGCGCCCGGTGGCCGGTGCGCGTCGACCAGAGAGGCTGATACATGAGCACCACGGACAAGGCCCCTGCGGCCACCGGGATGAAGGACCGCATCGAGGCGGTCCTGGCCAAGACCCCCACGGGGCTGCTGATCAACGGCCAGTGGCGCGACGCCTCCGACGGGGGCACCTTCGAGGTGGAGAACCCGGCCACCGGCGAGGTCATCGCGACCATGGCCTCGGCCACCCGGGCGGACTCCCAGGCCGCGATGGACGCCGCCGCCGACGCCCAGGAGTCCTGGGCCCGCACCCCCGCCCGGGAGCGCTCGGAGATCCTGCGGCGCGCGTTCGACCTCGTGCAGGAGCGCGCCGAGGACCTCGCCCTGCTGATGACCCTGGAGATGGGCAAGCCGCTGGCCGAGGCCGCCGGGGAGGTCAAGTACGGCGGGGAGTTCCTGCGCTGGTTCGCCGAGGAGGCCGTGCGCGACTACGGCCGCTACCTGGACACCCCCGAGGGCAACCTGCGCATGCTGGTCACCCACAAGCCCGTGGGCCCGTGCCTGCTGATCACCCCGTGGAACTTCCCGCTGGCGATGGCCACCCGCAAGGTCGCCCCGGCCGTGGCCGCCGGCTGCACCATGGTGCTCAAGCCCGCGCGGCTGACCCCGCTCACCTCCCAGTACTTCGCCCAGCTCATGCTGGACGCCGGTCTGCCGGCCGGGGTGCTCAACGTCGTCTCCTCCGCCTCCGCCGCCGCGGTCTCCGAGCCGATCATGGCCGACCCCAGGCTGCGCAAGGTCTCCTTCACCGGCTCCACCCCGGTGGGCAAGCAGCTGATGAAGCTGGCCACGGACAACGTGCTGCGCACCTCCATGGAGCTCGGCGGCAACGGGCCGCTCATCGTCTTCGAGGACGCCGACATCGACAAGGCCGTGGCCGGGGCCATGGCCGCGAAGATGCGCAACATGGGCGAGGCCTGCACGGCCGCCAACCGGCTGCTGGTGCACGAGTCGGTCGTCGACGAGTTCGTCGAGAAGATGGCCGCGAAGATGGCCGCGCTCACCGTGGGCAACGGTGTCGACGACGGGGTGAGCGTGGGCCCTATGGTCGAGGCCAAGGCCCGGGACTCGGTCGAGGAGTTCGTCACCGACGCCGTCGAGCGCGGGGCGAAGGTCGTCGTCGGCGGGGCGCGCGTGGACGGGCCCGGCTACTTCTTCGCCCCCACCCTGCTGCGCGACGTCCCCGTCGACGCCCGCGCGGTGACCGAGGAGATCTTCGGCCCCGTCGCCCCGGT